>NZ_JBDGQZ010000017.1:18442-101637 GCF_042218505.1 Halobellus sp. | reverse complement strand
TCTCGCTCGACCGGAAGAATCGCATACGCGGGACTGAGGTTCGTCGCCTTCTAAGCGTTCCGATCGTTCGGGTCGTAGCCGACTGCGCCGCCGCGGAGTGCACCGAATTCTGTGGGCCAATTCCCGGAACGCTCATCGCGTCTGTGACCCTTGATGGAGTCGGATTGTAAAGTCTTAACCGCTGGCCGCCACTTCCGTACACTATGACTGTCGATAACGCCGGGGATTCCGGCGGCGAGTCCGCTTCGAATTCGGAGGGCGACTCGCGTCCTGTCGTCTACGATCTCGCACCGAACTGCACGCTCGAAGAGATCTCCGAAGGTGACCGCTATCACGCCGTCGTCAACGGCGTCGTCGAGTACGGTATCTTCGTCGATATCTCCGACGAAGTCTCGGGGTTAGTCCACGAATCCAACCTCGATCGCTCCTACGAAGTCGGCGATCGGCTGACCGTGACCCTCGAAGAGATCAAGGAGAACGGCGACCTCGCCTTCGACGTCTTCCGCGAGTCCTCATACCAGACGATCGTCGTCGATCACGAACCCGACCTGACGCCGATCGCCGGGTTGTCCGCGGGCGAGGAAGTCCACATCGAGGGCCAGGTCGCACAGATCAAACAGACCGGCGGCCCGACCGTCTTCCGGATCGCCGATGAGACCGGCATCGTCTCCGCCGCGGCCTTCCGCGAGGCGGGGGTCCGTGCCTTCCCGTCGATCGACCTCGATGACGTCGTTCGGATCGGCGGCACCGTCGAGTCTCACGAGGGTGCGCTCCAACTCGAAGTCGATTCGATGACGCGACTCGAAGACGAGGCGATGGCGGAGGCCCGCGAGCGCCTCGACGAGGCGTTCGAACATCGTGCGGAACCCGATGACGTCGAACCGCTCGTCGAGTGGCCCGCCTTCGAGAAACTCCGGGACGATCTCCGTGATCTGGCGCACCTGCTCCGACGGACCGTCCTCGAGGGGCGGCCGATCCGGGTCCGACACCACGCCGACGGCGACGGAATGTGCGCCTCTGTGCCGGTGCAGCTGGCGCTGGAGAACTTCATCGAGTCCGTCCACGACGACGCCGACGCACCCCGGCACCTGATCAAGCGTCTTCCCTCGAAGGCCCCGTACTACGAGATGGAGGACGTCACGCGCGATCTCAACTTCGCGCTGGAGGGCCGGTCGCGGCACGGCCAGCGACTCCCCTTCCTCCTGATGCTCGACAACGGATCGACCGAGGAGGACGTGCCGGCCTACGAGAACCTCGCGCACTACGACGTGCCGATCGCTGTCGTCGACCACCACCACCCCGACCCCAGGGCCGTCGAGGACCTACTCGACGCCCACGTCAATCCGTACCTCTACGACGAGGACTACCGGATCACGACCGGGATGATGTGCGTCGAACTCGCGCGGATGATCGATCCCGACCTCACCGCGGATCTCCGGCACGTCCCGGCGGTCGCCGGTCTCGCCGACCGGTCGAAGGCCACCGCGATGAAGGACTTCATCGCGCTCGCCGAGGACGAGGGGTACGACCGCGACCGCCTCCTCGACGTCGGCGAAGCGCTCGACTACGCGGCCCACTGGCTGCGCTACAACGACGGCCAGTCCCTCGTGAACGACGTCCTCAACGTCGGTTGTGACGACGAGGAGCGCCACCGGGAACTCGTCGAGTTCCTCGCGACTCGGGCCGAGCGCGACGTCGAGCGGCAGATGGACGCCGCCGCGCCCCATCTCGAACACGAGCGACTCGACTCCGACGCCCACCTCTACACGGTCGACCTCGACGAGTGGGCTCACCGGTTCACTTACCCCACGCCGGGCAAGACCACGGGCAAACTCCACGACCGGAAGGTCACAGAGCACGGCGAGGCGGTCATCACCATTGGGTACGGTCCGGACTTCGCCGTTCTCCGCTCCGACGGCGTCCGTCTCGACATCCCCCGGATGGTCGAGGAGCTGAACGAGGAGGTCGTCGGCGGCGGCGTCTCCGGCGGCGGCCACCTCGTCGTCGGCTCGATCAAGTTCGTGAAAGGAATGCGGGAGGAAGTCATCGACAGCCTCGTCGACAAGATGGCCGGTGCCGAACTCGACGAGGAACTCTCCTCGCAGGCCGTCGTCGATACCGAGGTCTGAGACGACCGCTCCCCCCGCGCGGCCGGGCATAGTCGCTGGCCGATTTCGGCTCATTCGAATTCTATCACCTGCCGCAGGACGACCCCCGCGAGCATCAGCGCTGCGAGCGCACCGAGAACCATCGTCACCTGCACCCGACGGTCTGTGATACTCCGGACCGGCCCCGCCGACTCGCCGGCCCGGTTCCAGTCGGCGTCGAACGTCTGCCCGTAGTAGGCCGCCGGTTCGGACCCGGAGAGCGCGAGCACGACCTCACGGTTTCGCCGCTCGGCTCCCTGGTTCCAGTTGAGGCTGCCGATCAGCACCGTGTCGCCGTCGACGATCGCGCCCTTCGCGTGGACCTTCCCGAACCGTCCGACGGGCCGCGCGATCCGGGCCTCGATCGGAACCCCGCGCTCGCGAAGCGTGGCAGTTCGCTCGACCACTGCGCGGTTCGATTCCGCGTCGTACCAGGCGTTCGAGAGCAGGATCCGGACCCGAACGCCGCGTCTGGCGGCGTCGACCAGCGAGGCGAAGTACGGACCCTCGGCGTCCAACCGCGGTGAGAGCACCCAAACTCGGTTGTCGGCCTCGTGGATGGTTTGTCGGACGGCCGTTCCGGCGTTCTCCGGGGCAGTGAGGAGCCTGATGCGTTCGATTTCGACGCGTGCCGGATCGAAATCGCTGTCGTACGACCCCGAGGCCGGCCCCGCCTCGACGAAGGTGGCGTTCCGCCGGGCCGCACGCCACGGCACCGCGTCCATCCAGTTGGCGTCGTGGGCGAACACGTCGGCCAGCTCCGCGGCAGTCGTCGTCGAGTCAACGCGCACCCCCCAGCCACGACTGTCGTGGCCGCCGGTTCCTGCAGGTTTCCAGTTCTCCGTCAGAACCAGCGCCTGGTCGTCGACGACTGCGTACTTCGCGTGGTGGTAGGTGAACCGGGCGTGTGGTCCGTCGATCACCCGGACTTCGACCCCGCCCGCGACGAGTCGGTCAAGTTGCGCTCGCTGTGCGGTCGTCATCCCGCCGATCGGCCCGCCTTCGAGGAGGACGCGGACGCTGACGCCCCGTCGGTTCGCCGCGAGAAGCGCGTCCGTCATCCGAGACGATGCAAACGTGTACCCCGCGAGGAGAATCCGCGTCTCCGCGCTTCGGAGCGTTTCGATGGCGACCTGTGGTGCGTCCGGGAGGACGAACGCCGTGGCGGTCGCCGCCCCGGTCGAGACGACCCTCCGTGGCTGCAACCCACGAGGCGTCCAGCGGTCTGTCGTCGCGTTCAGCCGTTTTCCCTCGCGGGCCCGGGCGTAGTGAACTCGGTCCACGACAACGCCACCCTGGCGAAGTACCAGGCGCTCGCCAGCGTTCGAGAGATCGAGTCCAGGGCTGGTGACGCGGCCCTCGACGAGTGCCCGCGTTGCGTTCGGCGACGACGAGAGCGCCGCTCGACCGTCGGCTGGCACCTTGACGATGGATTCGCCGTCTTCGAGGGTTAGATTCGGAGCGCCCGCGGTCTCGACGACGACGTACTCACCGCTGTCATTGGCCGCGATCGGATCCGGGAAGACGACCGCGATCCGCGGGGTGCTGGCGTTCGCCGTTTCTGCCGCCTGTGAACTCTGTGTCGGGTGGGCCGCCTCCGGCGTGGCGACGACCGAAACCGGGACGACGCCGACGCTCACGAGGAGCGCTCCGACGAGAATCAGTTGGACGGCCGCCGACCGAGAGATCAAGTGGTCGCCGCTGGGGGTCGAGGGCTCGTCTGACCGGGACGCTCGTGCGGGCACAGCAGGCTTGGCCGCCCGATCCTACTTAAATTCGCGTGAGGAGACGTCGGCTACGCCGTCGGCGCTTTCGTGTCGGTGTCGTCAAGGGCGTCGGCGGCGAGTTCCGCTTCGTGCTGGACGAGGAACGAGCGCTCGTCAGTGTACTCGGCGGCGGCTTCCAGGGCGGCTTCCGTGCCGATCTGACGAAGGGCCCAGGCGGCGGCCGCGCGGACCTCGTCAGTTCCGTCGTTCGCCAGTCTATCCGAGAGTGGCTCGATGGCGCGCGTGTCACCGATGAGACCGAGCGCACGGGCGGCGTACGGTCGGACGGTGTCGTTGTCCATCTCCAGTTTGTTCGCGAGTGCCTGCGTGGCCTCCGTCGAACCGATTTCCCCCAGCGCACGGAACGTCGCCTTCTGGAGCACGGGGTCCGAATCGGTGTCGACATACTCGACGAGCGTCTCGACGGCCCCTTCAGCATCCGAGCCCATCCGACCGAGCGCCTTGATCGCCTTCTTGTCGCGTCGCTGTGCAAGTTGGTGCATCTCTTCGAACGCCTCGGGGTCGGCCATCCGGACGAGCGTGTCCATACAGTGATCCTGCATAAACTCCGACTGGAGGCTGTCCTTCGCGAGCAGCACCATATCCACGCGGCCTCGACTCTCCCACTCTTTGAGCGCCGACAGTTCCGGCGGGAAATCCTTGTAGTGTCCGAGGACGTCGTAGAAGCCCTCTGCCATCAACTGCTCGTTCGTCTCGAGGTCGTCCCACTCCTGGGCGTCTTCCAGCCCGGATTCGAGTTCGTCGGTCGCCTCCAGCAGCGACGCGATGGTCTCGGCGTCCTCGTCGGCGTCGAGGCCGGCGTCCGCGACGGCCCCGGCGACGGTTTCGAGCACCGTATCCAGGGCGTCCACGTCGACACCCTCTTCAGAGTCACTGTCGGCCCCGACCGTCTCGTCGAGGGACTCGCCGACCGCGTCAGCGAACGCCTCGACGGCGTCGGCGACCTCGGACTCGCCCTGGGCCGTCCAGCGTGTCTCGGTCAGTTTCGAGCGCGCCGAGTCGATCTCATCGGTTACGTCGCTCGCGTACGGGCCGCGCTGGGTTTCGAGATTACCCCGAAGGTCGGAGATCCGGGTCTCGATGTCGGCCTGCGGATCCTCAGCGTCCTCGTCGTCCGCAGCCGACTCCGGGAGGTTCGCCTCCTCAAGCGTGGATTCGGTGTCGTCGAGGCCGGCCTCGACGTCGTCAAGATCAGCCTCCGTCTCGGCGGCCTCCAGTTCGGCCTCGAGGTCGTCGAGGCGCTCGGTGAGGGTCTCGGGCGTCGCGTCTGTCGACTCGTCCGACGCCGCCGCGTCAGAATCGGCGGTCGTCTCCTCGTCCCCGTCGCTCATATGGCTGATATCCGTCCGTACCCGAAAAGAGCGTTTCCCTTCTGTCGCGCGTCGTCCGGATCGATTTATGCCCCGGCGGGCGCAACGCCCGATAATGACCGACGAGACAGCGAACAACTGGGACTCAGCCGCCTACGACGACTCGCACTCGTTCGTCTACGAGTACGGTTCTAACGTGGTCGCCCTCCTCGATCCGGCCCCGGGCGAGCGGGTCCTCGACCTCGGGTGCGGTACCGGCCACCTGACCGCCCGAATCGAGGAGATGGGCGCTGACGTGGTCGGCCTCGACCAATCGGCGGAGATGATCGAGACGGCTCGGGAGGCACACCCGGAGATCAACTTCGTCCGCGCGGACGCCCGGCACGTCGATCTCGCGACGTTCGGCGAGAGAGCGCCGTTCGACGCCGTCTTCTCGAACGCGGCGCTGCACTGGATCGACGAGCAAGACGCCGTGCTGGACGCAGTCACCGACGTGCTCCGCCCGGGTGGTCGCTTTGTGGCGGAACTCGGCGGCAGCGGCAACGTGGGCACCATCGTGAACGCGCTCAGCGCCGAAATCGACGCGCGGGAGTACGACCCGCCGAGTGAGCCCTGGTACTTCCCGACCGTCGGCGAACACGCGAGCACGCTCGAAGCGCACGGCTTCGAGGTCCGTTACGCCCGACTGTTCGACCGGCCGACGGAACTCGACGACGGGGCGAACGGATTGGCCGCCTGGCTGGAGATGTTCGGCGACCGCCTGTTCGGGTCAGTTCCCGACGACGACCGCGACTCGGTTGTCGCCGCCGTCGAAGACCGACTCCGCGACGACCTGTACGACGATGGAACGTGGACGATCGACTACCGGCGACTCCGCTTCGTCGCCGTCCTGACCGAGTGACTCACTCCGGGCCGCTCAGACCGCATCCAGATACGTCTCCGCGAGCGCGTCGAGCGCTTCGTGTCGCTCCGTCGTGTGCGGCGCTGTCAGCGGTGATACCGAGACTTTCCCATCGACCACTGCGCGCCGATCGGTGCCTTCCGGATCGGGGAGAGCACCGCTGCGCATCTTGTCCCAGATGCGGTCGTGGAGCGTGACGGTCCCGTTGCCGTCGTGATCGGCGGTCATCTCATAGAGCGTCGACGGTCGCGTGATCTCGATCGGTGCGGGCTCGCCGTCGTGCATCGGTGCGTTGACGTTCAGATACTCGGCCTGCTCGAAGACGCCCGCGCCGAGCGCGTGCTCGACCAGATACGTCGTCGCGCGGGCTGCCTCCTGGAAGTCCGTCGAATCAGTCGCCTGCTCGTGCCACGGCGTCTCCCCACCGCCGGGAACGTACAGCGACACGGCGATCGATGGCACGTCGAAAAACGCGGCTTCCACCGCCGCGCTGACCGTCCCCGAGCGGCCGAGGACGTACGCGCCGAGGTTCGCGCCCTTGTTGCAGCCGGCGACGACCGCGTCGACGTCCGGCCGGAGCGATTCCAGTCCGGCCACGACGCAGTCGGCGGGCGTGCCTTCGATGGCGTAGCCGAGGTCGTGTTGGCGGACGGTGACGTCGCTCGAGAGTTTCCGGCCGACGGCGCTCTGATCGTCGGCGGGGGCGACGGCAGTCACGTCGGCGATTTTAGAGAGCGCGTCGTACAGCGCCCGAAATCCGACGGCGTCGATGCCGTCGTCGTTCGTGAGGAGCAGCGAGAGGGTGTCGCTCATACCGCTACCTACGCCGGCGTGGGGAAATGTGTACCGCTGGCGAGCGTGCGGTTCGGTGTTCGCCCGACGACTTCTCCAGCCAGACTCACGCGACGAACTCGACGAACGTCTCGTCGTCGACGACGAGATTGTACGCTCCCTCGTCATCGTTCCAGAGACACAGCACGTTCTCGACGGCCAGTACGTCGCCGTAGTCGGCGGTCAGCAGAGTCTCGTTCAGCGGGTCTGCCATCGTGGAAACGGCGTAGTGTTCGGTTCCCTCGCTCCCGTCGGAGATCTTGAACAGCGGGTTCGCGTCCGCCTCCGCCGTGAGGTCGCGGCTCAGCTTGACCGCGAGCAGGTCGATCCGGTTCGTGACGTGTCGCTCCATCTCGGCCATCCTGGCGTGGCGGTCGGGACTGGCGCGGACGTCTGCGCGACGCATTCCGTCGGGCCGGAGAATCGCGTAGGAGAACTGGACCGTCTCGTTCCGGAAGGTCCCGTCACCGGGCGTGCGCTCGGATCTGTCCGCGGACGCTCCTGCGCGAGCGTCCCCGTCGTCGGGGGACGGTGACGGGTCGCCGGCCTCGTCGAGCCGACGCTGAAACGGCGGGGCCGCGACCTCGTCTCGCCGGTCGAACGACCAGCCGCGATCCGACGGCGCCTCGTCCGGCCACAGTCGGAGCGTGGGCGCGTATACCGACACCTCCGCGTCGGTCGGGGCCAGCGCGCGCTCGACGTCGCGCAACTGGGTGCTGGTGTTGCGGTCCGCGGGCGCTAATGCGACGAACGAGCCGTTGTCCGCGACGGCGTCGAGATAGCGCGCCGCGACTGCTTCCGGGTCTTCGAGTTCGCTCAGGACGTTCGCGAACAGCACCAGATCGTACGTCTCGTCGGGGTCGAACGCCTCCGCCGTCTCGTGGTGGATCGTCGTCCGGAAGTTCTGTCCCGTCTCGGTCAGCATCCGCTCGAGGACGTCGGCCGCCGCCGACGGCTCGACGGCGTGGTAGTCGACGACGGCGTCCGCGGGCAGATAATCGTGTATGCCCAGTGCCGGGCCGCCGGCCCCCGCGCCGACGTCGAGCACGCGCAGCGTGCGGGGAAGTTGCTCGCGCTCCGTGAGGTCGTCGAGGACGTATCCGATTGCGGCGTAGTAATCCGGGAGGTGATACATCGCGTAGCCCAGTGCGGCGACTGCGTCGTATTTGACGGGGGTCCCCTGATAGTACTCCTCTTTGAACTGGCGGATCACCGTTCGCAATCGGTCGCCGGTCTCGCCGCGGTGCCAGTTGGCTCCGTACCGCTCGATGAGCAGGTCTTCGAGCGCGAACGCGTAAGACTCCGGGAACGTAGTCGGATTCCACCCCGGTTGCGGTGCCGGGTCGTCGCTCGCGAGGACGAACGTCCCGTCCTCGCGCTCTCTGAGTCCGAGATCGAACGCCTCCTCGCGAAGCGTCTCCCGGACAACTGCCGGATGTGGCGTCCCCTCGATATACTCGTGGATCTCCTCGGGATCGATCGGACGAACGTTTCTGAGATACTTCGCGTTCGCGCGGACGGCGTCGCGGTCGATCACTGTCTTGACTCCTCGTCGTTGGCATCACTCTCTGCTCCGCTCCGAACCGCTCCTGGTGGATCGCCCGGCAAACCCGCCTCGGCGTACAGTTCCTCGAACGCGTCGCCATCGGCGTCAGCGACGCGGCGCGCGGCCTCGGCGACGGCGTCGGCTCCCTCGAACGACTCCTGGATCTCGCGATAGACCCGTGGGGTCCCGCCGGTCACCGTATCGACAAGTTCGTCCAGGCGCTGTGAGACCGGCGTTGCAAACTCTTCGCGCACATCGCGCGCAGCGAGCGCGTACGCGAGAATGGCCGTGTGCGCTCCGGCCTGCACTGTCTCCATCGCCGCGTCGTGCGCTTCAGGTTGGGTCTCGAACACGTCGTTTCCGGCGTCGGCGATGGTCTCCAGCGCCCGGTCGGTGACCGGTCCCCGCGCGTCGACGACAGCGGCGACGTTCCCCGGTGCGTTCGCCGGCGCGAAAAGCGGGTGCAGACTCACGCGCTCGCGGTCGGTGAGGCGAGCACGCATCTCTGTGACCGGTTCGACCATCACACCGGTGACGTCGAGCATCGCCCGTTCGGCCCGCGCCGCGTGGGCCTCGATTGCCCCGCCGACGGCGCTGATCGGGACCGCGAGACAGACCGCCTCGAATCGTTCTGTGGTGTCGAGACTCACGGCGCGCGCGCGCTCACCGAGCGCCGCTGCGGCCGCGTCGGAAGCGTCGGGGTCGCGGTCGGCGAAGGCGACGCTGAACGACGCTGCGAGCGTTTCGCCAGCCCAGCGCCCCATTCCGCCGGCCCCGACGACGAGTACCTCCATTGCCGCGGACTACGCGCCGCCGCAATCAAAAGGAGTTCGGTGACGCGATTACTGAGCTACGTTATCAGATGTGATTTTCGAGGCCATACGTTTAAGTCGGATAATCGAACAAGTTGCTCTTGGGGGGAACGAACCTGCATCAGTGTGATGATGAGCGATCAGTTGGCCCCAGTGGTTGTCGAAGGCGCCGTGTCGCACACACCTGCAGTGCTTGGCACCGTTCAACCCCGAACGGCCACCACCGATGGATGTAGAAGCACCAACCGAATGAAGTTTCCCACAACGTCAGGCTCCGACAAGCACGGCCGGCGAGTGACGCTACCCACGGATCTCGACGGCGAGCAGACGCTTGTCGTAGTCAGCTTTCACTTGCGACAACGATCGCTCGTTTCGTCGTGGCGCGAATTTGCCGACGAACTCCGTGAAGAGTTCGAGCACTTCGAGTATCACGAACTGGTTGTCGGACGCGAGGGGGGAATGCTCCCACCGATGTCGAAGGGGGGGATGTCACCGGCGAACGCCAGTCACCGACTCCACGAGAACACCGTATTCCTCTCGGTGAACAAACAGGCGTTCCAGCGGCAACTCGGCATCCTTGGGGACCAGACGATCCACACGTTCCTTCTTGAAGACGACTACGTCGTCCGCCGGGCAGCAGGCGTCCTCACCCCCGAAACCGCCGGCGGCCTGGAATCACTCCTCCGGGAGTACCGCGACGTGCAGAACCGAACGTCTACCGGCGTGGGAAGCGCCGGCGAATCCCCGAGTTGACCTCAGACAGTCAAATCGAACGGATAGTCGGTCAGGTTCTCATAGCCGTCTTCTGTTACGACGACCAGATCCTCGAGCCGCATCCCGCCGACTGCCGGGTCGTACAGTCCGGGTTCGACGGTCACCACGTGCCCCGGTCTGAGTTCGCCGCCGTCCGGCGATAGCCGCGGCAGTTCGTGGATCTCGAGACCGACCCCGTGGCCGGTCGAGTGGATGAACCCCGTCTCCGTTGTCGAGTCCGAGCGCAGCGTCGGCCACCCGGCGTCCTCGTAGACGTCGCAGACCGCGTCGTGGACGGCGCGTCCCGTCGCGTCGGGTCCGAGGACATCGAACGCCGCGTCCATCGCCGCTTGCGTCAACTCGAACCACTGACGAACCGTCTCCGTCGGTTCGCCCTTGACGAACGTCCGAGTCATATCCGCGTGGTACCGTGTCGTCTTTGATCGGGGGAATATGTCGATGATAATCGGCTCGTCGGGCCGAAGCGGCCCGCTGCCCCGGTCGTGCGGATCCGCGGCGGCGGCACCGCAGGCGACGATCGTCTCGTCGAGTGCGCACCCGTTGCGGAGCAGTGTTACCTCGATCTCCTGCTTCACGCGCTCGCTCGTCAGGATCTCGCCGTCGTGGACCAGCACGTCACCCCTTGGATCGCCATCGGTTTCGATATCGTCGACAGTGGCGGCGCGCCGGACGGTCGCCGTTGCCAGGAGGTCGTTCGCGGCTGCCATCGCCGCCTCGTTGGCGCGCTGGGTGTCGCGGATCCACTCGATCTCCGATTGCGTCTTTAGCGCGCGGATCTTCGTCACTACGTCGTCGGTCTCGGGTTCGACTGCGACACCCCGCTCTCGGAGTTGATCGGCGGACCCGAGCGGGAACCGTTCGGTCGTCGCGACGGCGTCGACGTCCCGATCCGCCAGCCAGGTCTCGACGACGCGCGCCTTCGCCTCGCTCCTGCCGTGTTCGGCCGCGAGCGAGCGGTAGTCGTAGTTTGCCAGCCGCGATACGTCGTCAGCGCGGCTTTCGGTCTTCGCGCGACCGTATTCCAGCGCAGAAACCAGGACTGCGGTCGAGTCGGGCGTGTAGAGCGTCACGAACGGGTCGGGCGCGTCGAACCCCGAGAGATAGCGCTGCGTGGCGTTCGATCCCGGGGCGTCGACGAGGTAGCCGTCGCACCCGACGGCCGCCAGATACTCATCGAGTGTGGCGAGGTCCGGATCCATACCTAACCTGTGGACAGTCGCGCCGATAAAGCCTCCCGCTCGTTGCCATCCGGACCGGGGAGTCACCCGACGGCACCGGACCACAACCGTATTACGGACGCGCCGCGGTCGTTGGACTATGGCTGTGGAGAACGTCATCTGGCCGCGCTACATCGACGGGTCGGTCTCGCGTGAGGACGGCCGGCGCGTCCCGCTCGACGACGCCGTCGACGATCCCACCGTGGACGAGATTGCCCAGGCGGTTCAGCAGATCGGGTACGACGCCGTCATCGAGCGTGACGTGACGCACCCCCGCGAGTGGGAGGCGCGGGGCCGCGTCCTCGTGAAGGGCGCGGAGGACTCGACGAAGAACGACCTGGTGCAGGCAATCGCCGCGTACGTCGGCATCCTGCGAGACTGACGATGCGGCGTCTCGGAACCGTCACCCGCACGGCGCAGAACCTCCTCATCGTCCGCTGTGAGGACGACGACCGTCCGGAGATCGGCGTTGCGGCCGTCGACGAATCACTCTCGACAATCGGCCGCGTCGTCGACGTGTTCGGCCCGATGTCGCGCCCGTACGTCGCTGTCACGCCCGAGCAGGAAGTGCGTGCGGCGTCGCTCGTCGGTCAACGACTTTACGCGCGCTGATCGAGACAGATTTCGGCCGCGGATCCACGTCTTGTAATTCCCCTGATAGTCTAATTATCAAACTGTCGAATTGCGAGCCGTAATTTATATAACTCTGCTCCAATCGGCCAACTGTGACACTGCCCCTGCGGGTTCTCCACATCGCCGCGTTTGGCGTCGCGGCGCTTGCATGTCTCGCGGCCGTCCCGCGAGTACGGCAGTTTACAGACACCGAGACGCGGATAGGGCTGACAGGGCTGTTGCTCTGTAGCGGGGTGTGGGCCGCAACGCACGCGCTTCGATTGGTCGCGCCCACCGACGGACTGAAAATCTCACTGTATATGATTGGACTGCTCGTCGGTTTCGCAAGCGTGGGTGCGTGGCTCTACTTCTGTTCGGCTTACACGGGCCACGACTACCATCGCCGACCACTCTTTCGTCAATCTGTACTCGCTCTCTATCTCTCCGTCGCCGGGCTAAAACTCACGAACCCCGTTCACTCGCTGTATTTCACGACCACGTTCTCGACGACCCCGTTCGCTCACCTGTCGATCGACCCCTCGCCGATTCACTGGGTGCTGACGGGACTGGCCTATGCGCTCACCGCCGTCGGCTTCTATATGCTCTATGAGACCTTCACGGAGTCGTATCTGGACACTCGACTGCTCGGAGGCCTGGTCGGGGTTACCGCGATTCCCGTGGCCTTCGACATCCTCGCGTACACCGAGGTCGGTCTATTCATCAAATTCAATTACGAACCGCTGGGCGTCGCGGTCTTCGCTGTGGGCGCCCTGTTCGTCATCGACGACCAGTTCGTCGCTGTGCCGCAGTTCTGGCGGAACCGCGTCATCGAGGCGCTCGACGACGCGGTGGTGCTGATCACGGACGACCGCATCGTCCGCGACGTCAACGAGGCTGCGGCCGTGACGTTCCCAGAACTCGCTGACGCCGTCGGAAGCCCGCTCAGCGAAGTCTGTCCGTCGTTCGCCGCGGCCCTCGACAACGACGAGGACATCATCGCGGTTGAGGACGAAGTCCACACCCGGTACTACCTGCTCGAAACCTCGCCGATCGGAGACGGGCCGGAGCGCGCGGGCGAAGTCCTGATCTGCACTGACGTGACCGAGGTCGAACGACAGCGCCGGGAACTCCAGCGGCAGAACGAGCAGTTCGACGACTTCGCGGAGGCGATCACGCACGAACTCCGAAACACGCTCTCGATTGCGCAGGGGTATCTCGACCTGGTGTCGGATGGGATGTCCGTCGCCACCCCGATCGAGACGCGAGAAGCTTGTGCGACGGCGAGAGAGTCTCTCGGCCGGATGGACCGTATCGTCGCCGATCTCACGACGCTCGCGCGATACGGACAGACCGTCGATTCCACGGAGTTCGTCGATCCCGTCGTCGTTGCCGAGATCGCCGACGAGCGGCTCGACGCATCCGGGCCCGCGCTCACGGTCCACGGCGACCGGGAAGTCGCGGCCGACGAGTCACGGCTGATCAAACTGTTCTCGAACTGCCTCGGGTTTGCGGCCGCGACGGACGCTTCGGAACTGTCGGTGGACGTCGGACCCGAGACGGTCGAGGTGGTCTGTAATGGCGAACCGATCCCGGCCGAGCACGCCGACCGGGCGTTCGAGTACGGCGAGGCGGTCCCGAACGCCGAGACGGGGCTCTTTCTTCCGACGATCCAGACCCTCTGTCGCGTCCACGGATGGTCCGTCTGTCTCGACTCCTCGTATCCCGACGGCGTCAAACTGGTCATTCAGAACGTGCGGACCCGGTCGGGGACAGACGCCGACTTCATCACTCCCGAAGCGCAATCCACATAGTGCGTCGGGGGCAACTCCGGCCGTATGCGAAGACGCGTCGCCGCGGCCGTCGGGTTCGCCGCGCTGCTGTTCCTCCTCGTCCAACTCGGTGCGCTCGCGCTGGTTCCGACGTTCTACGACCAGGGGTATCAGACCGTCGAGGATCCATCCGATCCCACGAACAGTCTCGTCTACATCGGGGCGATCCTCGTCGCCACGGCCCTGATGCTCGCGGCGTTCAAATTCGACCTCGACTGGGCCGTCCGGGGGTTCGTCGTGCTCGCGGCCGCGTCGCTGGCCTGGTACGTCTTCTCGGTGCTGGTACCGCCGCTGGCCGCCATTGCGGCCTCTGTCGCGCTCGCCGTGCTCTTGGTGATCCATCCGGAGTGGTACGTCATCGACGCCGCGGGGGTGTTGATGGGCGCGGGCGCGGCCGGACTGTTCGGGATCAGTTTCGGGCTGTTGCCCGCGATTCTCCTCCTCGCCGTCTTGGCTGTCTACGACGCGATCAGCGTCTACGGGACCGAACATATGCTCGATCTGGCGTCGGGCGTGATGGATCTGAACCTCCCGGTCGTCCTCGTCGTCCCGACCTCCCTTTCGTACTCGCTCGCGGAGTCGACGGCCGACGCTATCGACGATACGTCAGGCGACGACGCCCCCGACGATGCGACTGCTGGAGACGCGGTCGAGGACGCAACTGCGGAAGCGCCCGGCGATAACGCGGCTGAAGATCCGCTCGAGGACGACGCAACCGTGCAAGCGCACGACGACGATACGACCGCCGAGGACGCACCAGCCGACGGCGCGACCGAGAACGAATCGGCTGCGGCGCAGGACGCGACCGATGCCCCTGACGACAGCAGCGTTCGGGACGCCTTCTTCATCGGTCTTGGAGACGCCGTGATGCCGACCGTGATGATCGCCAGCGCGGCGTTCTTCGTTCCGTCGTCGCTCGCCCCGTCGCTCGGCGTGCCCGGCCTCCCGGCGCTGAACCTCCCCGCGCTGACGGCGATGGTCGGGACCTTCGCGGGGCTCTTCACGCTCCTGTGGCTGGTGCTGAAGGGCCGCGCGCACGCCGGGCTGCCGCTCCTGAACGGCGGTGCGATCGGCGGGTATCTCGTAGGCGCACTCGCCGCGGGCGTGCCGGTACTCACCGCGCTGGGGCTCTGACAGAGCGCGGCTACGGTTCGGCGTCGTCGTCGACGCCGGCACCCTCGCGCACGCTGACCGCCATCCCGGCCTCGAAGTCACGCATCGCATCCGCCGAGAGCTCCGCTCGACCGACTGCGAGGACGGTGTCGTCCTCGCGGACGACCGCGACTTCGTCGCCCGGCCTGACCACGGGGTCGACGTCGCGGACGAACTTTGCGAAGGTGTTCTTCCCGTCGCGAACGAACGGTTCGCTCTCCGCGCCGACGACGACCCGGGCCGCCGGACGGTCGAGCGCGTCGACGAGTCGCTGGCCGCCGGCGATACCGAGCGTGAAGCGC
This sequence comes from Halobellus sp., assembly GCF_042218505.1. NCBI lineage: Archaea > Methanobacteriati > Methanobacteriota > Halobacteria > Halobacteriales > Haloferacaceae > Halobellus > Halobellus sp. Next base: position 86,417 of record NZ_JBDGQZ010000017.1, on the reverse strand, counting down.
CCGTCCGTGCCGTAGGAGACCACACGGCCATTCTCGACGACGAGTTGTCGCGGCCGGCCGCTCGTCGATCGGTGGACGGTCACCCGCTCGTCGTCGCCGGTGGGAAACAACGCCTCACCCGCCCCCGCCCCGAACTGGTAGTTCGCAACTGTTCGGAGTTCTTCGAGGGTCTCTGCGTCGGCTTCGCTCATATCCACGCTCCCGGGCCGAGCGGCAAGACCTTCCCGGTCCCGGCTCTCGGTATGAGAGTCAGTACCGCAGCCGATCGAGTCGTAAACCCATATATACCGGCGCGGCCTGCGGGACGAGTATGATCGCTAACGCGCGTCTGGTGGCGCTCGGTGTATTCCTCCTTTTCACTAGCAGTGGGCTCTTGTTCGAGACGGGCGTCAACAGTACGCTGGCCCTGACTGTCGCTGCAGTGGCTATCATCGGGACAGGACTTGCGGCGCTCTCTGTCGTCCGGACGGGCGCTGCCGTCCTCGTGACTCGGTTCTCCTGACGCAATCGATCGCGCCCTCACAGCAGGAACGTCTCCTCGCGCTCCGAGAGGTCGAGGAAAGCGTCGGATGCCTCAATCAGCTCTTCGGCCGTCGACTCTTCGAACGCCATTACTTCGACGCGGACACCCTCGTGGCGGAGGTGCGAACACAGCCGAGAGAAGTCGCCGTCGCCGGTACAGAGTACGACCGCGTCGACGTGGTTCGCGAGCGTGACGGCGTCTAGACTCATCCCGACGTCCCAGTCGGCCTTCTTCGAGCCATCACCGAACGTCTTGATCTCCTTGATCTTCGGCTCGAAGCCGATGTCGACGAGCGCGTCGAAGAAACTCTCCTCCTCCGGCGAGTCCGCGCGGACGACGTACGCGATGGCTCGCGTGAGTTCCCGTCCCGAAACGCCCTTCTCCAAGAGCGCGGAGTAGTCGATGTTTCGGGAGTAGAGGCTCTGTGCGGTGTGATAGAGGTTCTGTGCGTCGGCGAGAATCGCCACCCGCTGACTCGGGTGAATTTCTGTCATACCGTTACTGGGGTCGGCATCATACATGAATGTCCGGTCCTGAAGTGGCGCTCGTATCTTGCGCTCTCACCCACCTTCGACGACCTGTGCCAACCGGGACTGCTATGTCCCCCGGCGTCCCCGGTAGGAGTGAGCACTGACCCCACGATGACAGAGACAACAGATGGCGACTCGATCCGCATCGCATTCGTTTGCGTACAGAACGCCGGTCGATCACAGATGGCGCACGCGTTTGCCCGGCAGGAACTCGACGCGCGCGACCTCGGGAATCATCTTGAACTCGTCACCGGTGGAACGCGCCCCGCCGACCACGTTCACGACGTCGTCGTCGATTCGATGGCGGATGTCGGGATCGACGTCAGCGATCGGACGCCCCGCGAGGTGACCTTCGACGAGATCCAGGGCAGCGACTACGTCATCACGATGGGCTGTTCGGCGGATGACGTGTGCCCCGCCGGCTGGGCCGGCGAGAATCGCGACTGGGGGCTGGACGACCCGGACGGACGCCCGGCGGACGAGGTGGCGCGCATCCGCGACGAGATCCGCGAGCGCGTGTCCGCTCTCTTCGACGAACTCGACGCAGACAGGTAATCTGCGTCACTATCCTCTCTACCAGAGTGGTCGACTGCGGGTCGATCCGCTCAGGGCGACTGCGAAACGTATATATTTTCGGCCGTTCATCAGTTCGATGTGATGCACGCCACGCCGTCCTCCACGGGGTCGCCCCCGCAGACAGCGACGGGTGGCGCTCTTTTCAGCGGTAAAAAACGCGCGTGCTAAACGCTCTGGGCGGGAGTGGCATCCCCGTCCCTGGCGGCTTCTCGGCGCGCGCACCGACGCTCGAATGACGACAGAGACAATCCCCAACCGACAGTAGACACCCAACAATGACAGACATCGACTTCACCGGCGTGTTCCCCGCGATGACCACGCCGTTCGACGAGAACGAAGCGATCGATCACGAACTGCTCGCAGAAGACGCCCGACGACTTGAAGACGCCGGCGTCGCCGGCCTCGTGCCCGCCGGTTCGACCGGTGAGAGCGCGACGCTGACGCACGACGAACACATCGAAGTCGTCGAGACAGTCGTCGAGGCCGTCGACGACGTGCCCGTCGTTGCGGGTTCCGGGTCGAACTCGACCCACGAGGCGCTCGACCTCTCACAGCGCGCTGCGGACGCCGGGGCTGACGCCCTGCTTCTCATCTCACCGTACTACAACAAGCCCGAGCAGGCGGGCCTTCGCGAGCATTTCCGGGCGATTGCCGACGCGGTCGATCTCCCGCAGGTCGTCTATAACGTTCCGAGTCGAACGGGCCAGAACGTCGAACCCCAAACGGTCGAGGCGCTGGCCAGCCACGAGAACGTCCGAGCGTACAAGGCCGCAAGCGGAGACATCGCACAGATCTCCGAAGTGATCGAACGAACGCGCGACGAGGATCTGGCGGTTCTCTCGGGGGACGACGCGCTGACGCTGCCGGTCTGCACGCTCGGCGGCCGCGGCGTCATCTCCGTCGCCGGCAACATCGAACCCGAACGCACCGTCGAACTCGTCGACGCCGCCATCGAGGGCGACCTCGACCGCGCCCGTGACCGCCACTACGAACTGTCGCCGCTGTTCGGACACCTGTTCGTCGAGACCAACCCGATCCCGGTCAAGGCCGCAATGGAGATCCGCGGCTACGGCCCGAGTCGGGTCCGCTCGCCACTGACGGACCTCGAAGACGACAACTACGCCGAGATGGAGCGGATCCTGACAGCACTCGAGGAGGCGGCCGACCCCGAGCGGACGGAGGCCGTCTGATGGGCGGGCACCGAGTTGCGATCACGGGCGCGAGCGGCCGGATGGGTGGCGAACTCCTCGCGGCCGCGGCCGACGACGACGCCGCGGAGTTCGTTCTCGCTGTCAGCCGAACGCCCGAGGCAGTCGCGAGCGGTGACGCCCCCAATGCCCCCGACGCGGTCGTCGCCGACAGCGACCTCGAGGCCGCACTCGCCGACTACGACGTCGACGTCCTCGTGGACTTCACCGTTCCCGAAGCGAGCGTCGAGTACCTCCGCGCGGCGGCGACCAACGGCGTCGCCGTCGTCGTCGGCACGACGGGCTACGACGACGCGGATCTGGCAACGCTCGATGCGGTCGCCGAATCGGTGCCGTTCCTCCGCGCCTCGAACTTCTCACGGGGTGTCGCGGCGCTACGCAGGGCCGTCCGTTCGGCCGTCGGGGCGCTCCCCGGATACGACATCGAAGTGACCGAAACCCATCACAACGGCAAGCTCGACGCCCCTTCTGGCACCGCGCTCACCATCCTCGACGACATCGACGAGGCTCGCGGCGACGACGCCAAACGGGTCCACGGCCGCGAGGGAGACCAGCCGCGCGAGGGCGACGAAATCGGCGTTCACGCCCGACGCGCGGGTGACGTCACAGGCGAACACGAGATAATCCTGGCCGGTAACGAGGAGGTCATCGAACTGACCCACCGCGCGGGTTCCCGTGGGATCTTCGCCGCCGGGGCGCTCGACGCCGCGACCTGGCTCGTCGGCCGTGACCCCGGCCGATACGATTTCGACGCAGTCTTGGACGCCGACCGAGATGCAGGCGATACCGGAGCATCCCAATGAGTCTGGAATCCGACATCGAAGATCTGTGGCAGCGCTATCAGGACGACGGCGTCTCAGCCGAAACGGCGGGTTCGGGCGTAGAATCCACGCTCAACGCGTTTCTCGAAGCCCTGGAGACCGGCGACGTCCGGGCGGCAGAACAGGTCGGAGACAGCGGCCCCGACGGCTGGGTGGTCAACGAGTGGGTCAAGCGCGGCATCCTGCTCAACTTCAGCCTGCGCGAGACACTTCCACGAGAGTACGGCGACGTCACGTACTACGATGTCCTGCCGCTCCGTTCGACGACCGATCTGGGCGGCCGCGGCACGCGGAATACGCCCGACGGCACTGCGATCCGCCGGGGTGCGTACCTCGGCTCGGACTGCATTATGATGTCGCCGTCGTTCGTCAACGTCGGCGCGCACGTCGGTGACGGCACCCTCGTCGACTCCTGCGACACGGTCGGCTCCTGCGCCCAACTTGGCGAGAACGTCAAACTCGGCGCGAACACGCTGATCGGTGGCGTCCTCGAACCGGTCGAGGATGCGCCGGTCATCGTCGAGGACGGCGTTTCTCTCGGCGCGGGCTGTCGCGTCACGTCCGGGTTCCACGTCGGCGAGAACACGATCGTCGGCGAGAACACGCTACTCAGCCCCCGGATTCCGGTGTACGACCTCGTCGAAGAGGAGGTCATCTACGGCCACCTGCCGTCTGACCGGCGCGCGTTCACTCGCTACGTGGAGTCCTCGCTCGGCGATCACGACCTCTTCGAGTCCGGCGCGTACAAGCCCGCGGTCGTCGCGCTCGACATCGAGGACGATACGCTCGATCAGACCCGTCGTGAGGAGGCACTCCGAGAATGAACGACGTCGGCGACGGGGGGCCGGCGGTCAGACGCCTCGCCGACTGGGACGGCGAGGACCTCCTCGCACTGGCCGAGGAGTACGAGACGCCGCTCTACGTCGTCGATGGCGAGCGAGTAGCCGAAAACTGCGTGCGACTCCGCTCGGCGTTCCCTGACGCCGCGCTCAAGTACGCGATGAAGGCCCACGCGGGCCAGTCGGTGCTTCGGACCGTCCGCGAGGCCGGTTTCGACGCGGAGTGCGCCTCCGCGGGCGAGGTCCAGCGCGCTCTCGACGCTGGATTCCCCGGCGAGCGAATCCAGTACACAGCGGTCAATCCGCCCGCTCGCGACCTCGATTACGTCGTCGAGCGCTGGCGGGAGCACCCCGCCCTGACGATCACGGTCGGCGCGGCTGACACCGTCGACCGCTTGCGTGACCGCAGTTTCGACGGCCGACTGTGCATCCGGGCGAATCCCGGCGTCGGTGCGGGGCACCACGAGAAGGTTCAGACGGGCGCGAACGCGAAGTTCGGGATCCCGATCGAGCGCGTCGCCGATCTTTCCGAGCAGTGGCACGCCGAGTTCGACCTCGTCGGTGTCCACGCCCACGCGGGGAGCGGTATTTCCGGAGAAGACCTCTCGGATCACCGTGAGTTGGTCCGCCGGATGGGCGAACTCACTCGGGAGGTCGAATCCCGGGTCGGCCCGCTTTCGTTCGTCGACGTCGGCGGCGGCTTTGGCGTTCCTTACCGGGAAAGCGAACCGCCGCTCGATCTCGGCGATGTGGCCGACGCGACGCGGGCGGCGCTTGGTGACGTCGAGGCGACCCTCGCGGTCGAACCCGGTCGCTACATCGTCGCCGACGCCGGCGTGCTACTCGCCCGAGTCAACACGGTCAAGCAGGCCCGCGACGCGACTGTCGTGGGCGTCGACGCCGGAATGACGGCGCTGCTCCGCCCCGCGATGTACGACGCCTACCACGCGATCCGGAATATTTCCGCGCCCAGCGCCGAATCTACGTCTGTCACAGTAGCAGGACCTATATGTGAGTCGGCAGACGTCCTGTGTGAACAACGATCGCTCCCGCGGCCTCAGCGTGGACACGTCCTCGCCATCGGCAACGCAGGCGCGTACGGATACGAGATGTCTAACACCTACAACTCCCGACCCCGGCCGGCGGAAGTCGCCCTTTCGGAGACGACTGTTCGACTCGCCCGACGGCGGGAGACCCTGACTGACGTCACTTCCTTAGAGCAATGATTGCACAGCACGACCAGGTACCAGTCGAGAAGTACCACGGCACCGGTAACGACTTCATCGTCGTCGACGCTGACGAATCGATCCCCGACCGCCCCGCGTTCGCGACCGCCCACTGCGACCGGGAGGGCGGCGTCGACCACGCCGACTCACCACGGGTCGGTGCCGACGGCGTCCTCTTTTTGCACCTCGAAGAACATCACTCCCCGCCGCGCGTCGTGATGACCCTCGTCCAGCCGGACGGGTCGGTCGCTGCGATGTGCGGTAACGGCGCGCGCGTGGCCGCCGCGTGGGCGGCAGAACGAACCGGGGCAGACGAGTTGATGATCGATACGCCCGCCGGCACGCGCCGTGCGGTCGTCGACGGCGAATTCGTCACCGTCGAAATGGGCGAACCGATGTTCGGTCCCAGTTACCTTCCCCTTTCGCGGGACACCCAACTGATCGAGGAACCCGTCGAGGGCATCACCGTCACGGCGGTGAACACGGGCGTCCCTCACGCCGTCGCCATCGTCGACGACGTGGACGCGGTCGACCTCGAAGCCGTCGCGCCCGCCGTCCGCCACGCCGACGTCTTTTCGCAGGGAGCGAACGTCACGCTCGCCTCGCGCGTCGACGACGATGCTCCCCACTTCCGCCAGCGAACCTACGAGCGCGGCGTCGAGGGGGAAACGAGTTCGTGCGGGACGGGTGCGGTGGCGGTCGCCGCGGTGGCAAGGCGTCTCGGCCGCATCGACGGGGCCGAGTCGGTGACTGTCAGTCCGCCGGGCGGTGACCTCCGAATCACGGTGCCCGACGACGGCCCGACGACGCTCGCCGGCCCGGCGGAGCGCGAGTTTGTCGGCGAACTCGACCTCGTCGTCCGGTCGGCGTAGATGTCCGAACCCGACGGCACCCGCACCGACGACGACGCGGCGTTCGATCCCATCGCCTTCCTCGAAGCCGCCGTCCCGATCGCCTCGAACGAGAGCGTCGAAGCGATGCGCGGGTTCCTGATCGAGACGCTCGACGCGCACGGCGTCGATGCCCACGTCGACGAGGCTGGGAACACGATTTCCTCGAAGACCGGCGCCAACGCGGGAAGCGACCCCGAGACGCATCTCGTGTTCAACACCCACATCGACACGGTCTCACCGCACGTCCCCTACGAGATTCAGCAGGTCGACGGACAACTCGTCCGCATCAGCGGCCGGGGCTCCTGTGACGCCAAGGGCCCACTGGCTGCCATCTTGGCAGCCTTCTTCGCTGTCGACCCGGATGACGACGCGCGAGTAACACTCGCAGTGACGCCCGACGAGGAGGCGCTTTCGACAGGCGCGGCCGCGCTCGACTTCGACGCTGATCTGTACGTCGTGGGCGAACCGACCGGACTCGACGTCTGCACCGCCGCGAAAGGTCGCTTCCAGGGGACGCTCACACTCTCCGGAACGGCCGCTCACGCCGCCGAACCGGACTCAGGCGTCAACGCCGTCACGGGTCTCGAAGGCGCGCTCGCCGCCGTTCGAACGTTCGACGACGGTCGCGAGGCGCACCCCCAACTCGGCCGAGCGACGCTGACGCCGACGACCGTGACCGGCGGCGAGGCGACGAATCAGGTCCCCGCCGCGTGCGAACTCGTCCTCGACCGCCGGAGCGTCCCGCCGGAGACGGCAGGCGGATTCCGGAGCGAACTCGACGCGGCCGTCCGCGAGGCCGTCCCCGAACCCGTCGGCGTCGACTTCGCGCTTACGGACCGACCGACGCCCGTCCTGGAGGCGTTCTCGACCGACGTCGACCACGAACTCGTTCGGACGCTCGCTGCGGCGGCCGAGCGCGCCGGTGGCTCCGGCGACATCAGGCCGTTTACCGCCGCGACGGAGGCGTCGTACTTTGCGCCTGCGCCGGTGGTCGTCTTCGGACCGGGCGTTCTCGCCGACGAACAGGGTGCCGTCGCACACGCCGAGCGCGAGTACGTCGACGTCGCGGACGTGCGCCAGGCCGCCACGGCGCTGACCGACGCGACGCGGCAACTCGTCGGGTCGGCCTCGACAGATTAAACAGCGATTTACGTATTCCTCGGATACTTTTTGTCCACTTCCGTCGGTTCAGGTGGAGATGTCATTTAGCCCACCTTCCGAGCTGTCGGTCGAATCCGACGGCGCGTACGCCCGTATCGCCTCGTGGCTCCCGTCGCGGCGCTCTCTCGCCGCGTTCGGTCTCGCGGTGTTGTTGCTGTGTTCGACCGCGGGACTTCCGGTCGCCGCGCAGTCTACCGACAGTTTCGAGTTGACGACCGGGAACGTCACATCGACCACAAACCAGACGATCACCGGAACCACGACGCTGGAGGCCGGCACGGAACTCCAGGTTCGGATCCGGTCGTCGGGCGAGACGGACCCGCAGTTCTTGCGGACCGACACGGCCACGGTGACTGGATACGGTACCTGGAACGCCACGTTCGACCTGTCCGCGGTCGAGACGCACGACACCGTCGAGGTCACTGTGGCCGGCGTCGACGAGAATCAATCGGCCACCTTCGAGGTCCCGGTCCGTAACGATGGAGCGCCAAACAGAAGTACGGGATCCGGAATTTCGACCCCCGGATTCGGTGTTCTCGTCGCTGTCGCCGCACTGCTCGGGGCTATGGGACTTGCCAGACGGCGTCGCTGATTCGAGACCCGTTTGCCGGTGGAGGCTCCTAGTAGTCCCGGTCTCTCCGACCGTAACCCCCATACTGATCGGGCGTGTTCGTTCCGGTATGTACGAGGCGGTCCACGCCCATCCCGACGGCGACAGCACGGCTTCGCGGTTCGTCACGACAGCCGAGCGACATGGGTACGAGGGCGTGGTCGTCCGCGCTGACGACGCGGCCCCCGACTACGAGCGCCTCCGCGAAGCGGCGAACATCGACGTCGTCGACGGGACCGAGATAACCGCGCCCGATCCACAGCACGCCAGTGGCGCGGTCGGAAACGCGCGGCCGAAACACACCGTTGTCGCCGTCCGCGGCGGGACCGACAGCCTGAATCGTTTTGCGGTCGAGCAGGCCCGCGTCGACGTTCTCGCCGCGCCGTTCGAGGGCGGTCCCGCAGACGGCGACGTGAATCACGTTCTCGCAAAGGCCGCACGCGACAACGACGTTCGGATCGAGGTGAATCTCGGCCCGGCGCTCCGGGATCGCGGTGGCCACCGCGTCCGTCACCTCGACAACCTCCGACGACTCAAGCGGTTACTCGACCACTACGACGCGCCGTACGTCGTGAGCGCGAACGCCGACTCGCACCTGCAACTCCGTGCCCCCCGAGAGATCGCCGCCGTGGGGGCGGAGATCGGCCTCGGCGAGGAGTGGACTCGCGAGGGACTCGCGGCGTGGGGCCGACTCGTCGAGCGGAACCGCGAGCGCCTGTCCGAGTCGTTCATAGCCCCGGGCGTCGAACGTGGCCGATATGAAGAAGACGATTGAGGAACACGCCGATCGCTTCTCGGCGGTCGCCGAGTCCTATGACGACGAACAGGACAGCCAGGAGTATCTCGCCTGCGCCGATCTGGTCGTCACACACGCCGATCCAGAGTCCGACGACGTCGTCCTCGACCTCGGGACGGGCACGGGGGCGATCGCGCTGGCACTGGCCCCGGACGCGGCACGCGTTGTTGGGCGCGACATCAGCGCGGGAATGCTCGACCGTGCCCGCGAAAAGGCGGCCAACGCGGAGATCGACACCGTCGCGTTCGGCGAGGGTCGGTTTCGAGAGCCGAACTACGACGGATCGGTCGGGATCGTCACCTCGAACTTCGCGATGCATCATCTCTCCGACGCGGAGAAGCGCGAGGCGATCGCTACCATCGCCGATCTGAATCCACGGCGCTTCGTTCTGGGTGATGTGATGTTCTTCGGGACGCCTGACCCCGGCGAACCGTTCTACAGTCCCGAGGTCGACGATCCGGCCACCGTCGGGACGCTGGTCGACGCACTAACCGACGAGGGATTCGTACTCACGACTGTCGAGGGCGTCCACGATCAGGTCGGCGTCCTGGTGGCCGAACGCTTCGGCGAATCGAGTGAGCGCGTCGCTGTCGATAGCGGCGCCGACGTATCGTCGAACGAACCGGCTACCGGCGGCGGCGGCGACGGCGCACAACAGGACTGATATGCGGCACCTCCCGAAGCATCTTCAACCGCGCTGGCGGTATCTCGGCGTCGAGATCGAGACGTGGCCCGACGCCGACTTCGACCGCGGAGCCTTCCAGCGCGACCTCTGGTACGCGGCGCAGAACCTTTACGGCGACGTGGGGAGCGCCAAGGCGGACCTGACGGTTCTCTCGTTCGACCTCGCTGGCGGCGACGGTGAGACGATCGTCCGCGCCTACCGGGGGCAGACGGACCCCGCCCGCGCTGCGCTGGCGACGCTGAATCTCGTCGACGGCCACGAGGTCGGCCTCCGCGTCCGCGGGATTTCGGGCACCGTTCGTGCCTGTGAGGAAAGGTATTTGAACGGTCGGGCCGGAACTGCAGAACAGAGAGACGTCGTGTTCGAGACCGAACCCCGCGCCGCCGTCGTCCGCGACGACCGCGTTGACGTCGAACGCGACGGGGGGTTCGCGGGCGCGACGCGACTCGATTTCGAGTGATACTATGCAGGGACAAGCCCAACAGCAGGCGTACGACCGTGGGATCACGATCTTCTCGCCCGACGGTCGTCTCTATCAAGTAGAGTACGCGCGGGAGGCCGTCAAGCGCGGGACAGCGAGCGTCGGCGTCCGGACCGAAGACGGCGTGGTGCTCGCGGCCGACAAGCGGTCGCGCTCCCCGCTGATGGAACCGACGAGCGTCGAAAAAATTCACAAGGCTGACGACCACGCCGGGATCGCCTCGGCGGGCCACGTCGCCGACGCGCGCCAGTTGATCGACTTCGCGCGCCGGCAGGCGCAGGTCAACCGCCTCCGTTACGGCGAGGCTGTCGGCATCGAAACGCTCACGAAGAACGTCACCGACCACATCCAGCAGTACACCCAGGTCGGCGGCGCGCGTCCCTTTGGCGTCGCGCTGTTGATCGGCGGCATCGAGAACGGCGCGCCCCGCCTCTACGAGACCGACCCCTCGGGGACGCCGTACGAGTGGAAGGCCGTCTCGATCGGTGCCGACCGCAGCGACATTCAGGAGCACCTCGAAGAGAACTACGCGGACGACCTGACGCTGGACGAAGGCGTCGGTCTCGCGCTCCGAGCGATCGCGTCCGCGAACGAGGACGAACTCGAAGCCGACGGCGTCGACGTCGCGACGGTGTCGGGCGAAACTGAGGCCTTCGTCGAACTCGAAAACGACGAGATCGCCGGCTACATCTCCGAGAACGATCTCGAACCGGTCGACGAAGACGAGAGCGGCGAGTAACCCTCCCGCACGGCGCCTCGCTGGAACGGTTCCCTCTTGTTTCCTTCATTTTTGAAGATCGCCCCGTTCCCAGCGGCTGTCTTCCGATTGTAGGTTCTGTTGCTCTCCAGTCGGCCAGCGAACGACCCCGCGCAAAAACCACTCGTTCTCTCGGGCCTCGTTGCGAGGTTTGTCTGCCCAACGTTCGACTGTCCGCAGCCTGACGGTTTCAGTACTCCTCGTACGCGAGGTTCATAAGCCACTGCGAGAATGCGTCGCTGTTGTGATTGACCTCCTCCTCGCCGATGAACGGCGAGAGCATATCGCCGGCCATCAGGAGCGCGAAGTCGAGGTCGCGGGCGGCTGGCTCGAGGTGGTAGGTGTTGTGCCCGTCGTAGACGGTCTCTTCGCGCTGGATAAGATCCTGCGACGAGAGTTTCTCGGCGATCCGACTCCCCTTTCGCGATGAAATATCGAGTTCCTTCCAGAAGTCGCTCTGGTGGATCCCACCCGTCTCTCGGATCAGTTCCAGCGCTTCCCGTTCGTCTTCCGAGAGATCGGCTTCGGCGGCACCTGCGCTCATACACCGATTCACGCCCGCGACTCGTTTAAAACTGACTTTCGACCCGGTCGAAGCCCGTCTCGCAAGGGGGCCCGTCCGCAAAGTGGAACTCGACGTCGCCGTCGGCCTCGAACGCGAATAGCGACGACGAGCGGGTCCCGAAGTCGCGCTCGTGCTTGTGTACGCAGACGCCGTAGTCGTGGTCACCGAGCACCTCGGCCGCCCGGTCTCGCCAGGCGACGGCGGAGTCGAACAGGTCGGGATTGAGGTCCCCGCGGAGTCGCTCGGCGTTGTGTGCTTGCACGGCGCCGACTTCCGGGTCACGCTCCGGTTTGATGTACTCGCCGTCGAGGCCGACGTTGACGACCACGTGAACGCCCGGACCCAGCCGTCGCACGCGGAGGTCGCCGTCCCACTCGAAGAGGTACGCCCTCGGTTCACCGGTCGCGCCTCCCCTGGTCCCGTCAGCGACGACTAGGTTGAATCCGTCGTAGGTGTCCGCTTCGACGGCTGACTCGACAGTCTCCCGCGCGGCGTCGGCGCTCTCCGCCCGAAGGACGTCGCGGACGAGTTGCCCCCGAGACCGTTCCCCGCCGCCATCGACCTGGACCCAGCGATTCGTCAGCCCGGCGAAGACCCCGCGCTCGTTGTAACCGATCCAGGTACCGCCGGCGACGGCGTCACGCGGCGCGAGGAACGCCGGGTCGCCGTCGACGACGCCGGGCGGCTCAGCCTCCCGGCCCAGCAACTCGTCGCGGTTCGCCGCAACCACCAGTGGCGCGTCGGCAAATGCTCGCCAGGCGAACGTGAGTGTACACACAGTCTTTGTACGTTCCACCCGCCAATATACCCTCCGTCAGCGGCATTTCGCTCGTCAGGAATCGGGAGACCGTTCAAGACCCCACCGGACGAAGTACGGACGAGATGTACGATCACGTACTCGTGCCGACCGACGGGAGCGAGGGAACGCGAGAGGCGCTCGATCACGCACTCGACATTGCGGCCACGCGAGATGCGACGGTCCACGCGCTCTCGGTGGTCGATCGACGGCTCTACCTGGCAGCCGGTGAGGACCAGAAGGCCGAACTGAAAACGTCCCTGGAAGACGACGCTCAAGAAGCGGTGGAGCGCGTCGCGACCGCCGCCGATGACTCGGGCGTCCACTGTGAAACGATCGTTCGCGATGGCATCCCCTACCGTGCTATTCTGGACTACGCCGAGGAGTCACCGATCGATCTCATCGTAATGGGAACACACGGGCGCTCGGGTCGCGACAAAATCCAGAATCTCGGGAGCGTCACCGAACGCGTCGTCGAGAACACCGATAGCCCCATTCTGGTCGTCCGAATGCCCGGGGAGTGACGCGCCGCCGGGTTTGCTGCCGGCGAGTACCTGGCCGCAGGTTTATTTAGGAGCGCGGGGCCAGACGCCCCGTGATGTAACGTTCGTCCCGCGTCGTGCTGCGGTTGTTCGGCACAGCGACGTGGGCTGTCGGCTGCAACGCCGACGAGCGGTGCCGACTGTTCGCCTTCTCTCCCGAGTTCAGATTCCCTACTGCTCTGCTCAGTCGTGTCTGAAGCACCGACGACCAGTGAACACCATCGGCATTTCGCGCTCGTCGCAGGCGGCGACGACGTCCTCGTCGTTGACGGAGCCGCCGGGTTGGATGACGGCCTCGACACCGGATTCGGCGGCTTCCTCGACGCCGTCGGGGAACGGGAAGAACGCGTCCGAGGCCATCACCGTTCCCTCGGGGTCCTTGCCCTCGGCGTGCTCGTCGGCCTTCATTGCGGCCAGTCGGACGGCGTCGACGCGGGAGACCTGTCCCATCCCGACGCCGACGGTCTCGGTCCCGTCCGCGAGGACGATGCCGTTGGACTTGACGTGCTTGAGCACCTTCCACGCGAAGAGCATCGTCTCCAGTTGCTCGTCGGTGAGTTTGGTCTCGGTGACGACCTCGACGTCTTCGGGATCCGGCGCCCAAAGGTCGCGTTCCTGAACGAGTCGGCCGCCGACCAGCGGCTTCTCCGTGATTCGATCGGTCCGTTCGCCGAGTGATCCCACCTCGAGAACGCGGAGGTCGTCCTTCTCACAGAGCACGTCGAGCGCGGCCTCGGTGTATCCTGGCGCGATGACGACCTCCTTGAACGAGTCGACGATCTCTGCGGCAGTGTCGGCGTCGCACTCGCGGTTCAACGCGACGATTCCCCCGAAGGCGCTCATCGGATCCGTCGAGAGGGCGTCGACGTAGGCGTCCACGAGCGAATCGGCGGTCGCACACCCCGCGGGGTTCGTGTGTTTGATCACGGCAGCCGCGGGTTCGTCGAACTCCTTCACGAGTTCGAGCGCGGCGTCGGCGTCGTTGTAATTGTTGTACGAGAGCCCCTTCGCGCCCTCGTTCAACTGAGGCGCGTCGACGACGCTCGCCTCCGTCGCGGCCGTATCGACGTATACGGCGGCGTCCTGGTGCGGGTTCTCGCCGTAGCGGAGCGTCGCCGTTCGATCGTTCGAGAGCGGGCGGCGCTCGGGGAAGTCGCCGCCGCCGTCGCCGTCGATGGACACCGACAAATCGCCGTCTTCCGCCTCGTGGATGTCGAGGCTTCCCTCGGAGAACCACCGGACTGCGCGAGGATACGCCGTGAATTCGGCGTCGTGAAGCACTCGCGACTTCAGTGAGTCCACGTCGTCGTCAGCGTACACCGGCACCGACTCCTGGGTGACGATCGGACCGGCGTCGACCTCCTCGGTCACGACGTGGACGGTGCAACCGGTCACGCTGACGCCCGCGCCGAGTACCCGGTCGTGGGCGTCGGTACCGGGAAACGACGGGAGAAGTGACGGGTGGACGTTGAGCGTCGTCGGCGTCGCGTCCAGGAACGTCTCGGTGAGGACCCGCATATAGCCATCCAGGCAGACCAGGTCGAAGTCGTAACTCGACAGTGCGTCGAGAACGCGACGCTCGTGTGACTCACGGGACTCGTCGTCGGCCCGTTCGACGACTTCCGTGGGAATGCCGCGCTCGGTCGCGGCGTCGAGGACCGGCGCGCCCTCGTGGTTCGAGACGACGACGCCGAGTTCCGCGTCGCCGGGCCGCCGCTCGTCGATATGTCGAAGGTTCCGTCCCCGATTGCTCGCCAGGCCGGCAATCTTGATCATACTGGAGCCCCCTCGCGCAGGTAGTAAGTCAGTTGTGGTCTCACCGAAGCGTCTATGCACAATTGCGGATAGCGAGGGCCGGATATTGGGTCTTACCCCGCTAATCTATACACGGGAATGGGATACTCATCGACACGCTTTTTTCAGCGCACGGGGACGATGGGCGTATGCAGGACCTCTCCCGTTCCGACCCGCTCGCGGCCGTCTCGCCGCTCGATGGGCGGTATGCGGGTCGAACCGAATCGCTCGTTCCGTACGCCAGCGAGGCGGCCCTGATGCGGGCGCGACTCCGGGTCGAAGTCGAATATCTCCTCGCGCTGTCCGACCTGGATGCAACGCCGTTGTCGCTCTCGGACGACGCGTGTGGACACCTTCGCTCGGTCGTCGAGACCTTCGATGGCGACGACGCACGACTTATCAAGCGTCTGGAGACAGAGGGCGCTGCGGGGTACAGCGCGACCAACCACGACGTGAAAGCCGTCGAGTACTTCCTCCGTACTGAGACCGACGAAACCGTCCACCCCTGGATTCACTTCGGACTCACCTCCGAGGACGTGAACAACCTCGCGCAGCGACTGCTCGTCAAACCCGCCGTCGAGAACGTGCTGATCCCGGCGATCACCGGCGTCCGCAACGAACTCGAAGCGCTCGCACACGAGTACGGCGACACGCCGATGCTCGCGCGAACCCACGGCCAGCCCGCGACGCCGACGACATTCGGCAAGGAGATGGCGGTCTATGCCGCCCGACTGGGCATCACGACGGGTCGCGTTGTCGACGCTGCGACTACCCTCTCGGGAAAACTCGCGGGGGCCTCTGGGACCTACGCGGCACACGTCGCCGCCTACCCCGACGTCGGCTGGCGGGACTTCTCGCAGTCGTTCGTCACCGGCCTCGGACTCGACCACACCGGACTCACGACGCAGGTCAATCCCTGCGACGACCTCGCGGCGCTGTTCGACGCGCTCCGGGGCGTCAACAACGTCCTCTTGGACCTCGACCGCGACGTCTGGCGCTACGTATCGGATCGATACCTCGGCCAGGAGGCCGCAGCGGGCGAGACCGGGTCGTCGACGATGCCGCACAAGGTGAACCCGATCGACTTCGAGAACAGCGAGGGGAACCTCTCGAAAGCGAACTCGGACCTGACCTTCCTCGCGGACTACGTGACCGCCTCGCGACTCCAGCGCGACCTCTCGGACTCGACGGTAAAACGGAATATCGGCGCGGCGTTCGCACACTGCCTCATCGGCTACGAGAAGAGTGAGGCCGGCCTGACCAAGGTCGTTCCCAACGAGACCGTGATGCGCGAAGAACTCGACGCTCATCCCGAGTTGATCGGCGAGGCCGTTCAGACCATCCTCCGGCGTGAGGGCGATACCGAGGCCTACGAGCGGGTCAAGGATCTCACCCGCGGCCACGACGTGACGCTCGAAGAGTTCTATGATCTCTTCGACGACCTCGCTGTCGAGGAATCCGTTCGCGACGAACTCCGAGCGCTCACCCCCGCCGACTACACCGGCATCGCGGCCGAACTCGTCGAGCAACGCCGACCGGATAGTTAACTCGCCATAGAATAAATCTTTTAGCGCTCCCGACGAGAGGGTAGTGTATGAAAGCTATCGCTGTCGAACCCGGGGCTGACGGCCCGGTCGTCATCGACGTCGAGCGGCCGACACCGGGGCCCGGGGCGGCGCTCGTCCGCACGCTCCGCGTCGGCGTCGACGGGACCGACGGGGAGGTAATCGCCGGACATCACGGAGGCTATCCGGCCGATTCGAACCACCTGATCCTCGGACACGAGGCGGTCGGCGTCGTCGAAGAACCGGGCGACACCCGATTCTCGATCGGGGACGTCGTCGCCCCGACGGTCCGCCGGCCGCCCGGCGCGTCCAACGAATACTTCGAACGGGGCGAGCCGGATATGGCACCCTCGGGCGCGTACTACGAACGCGGGATCGAGGGCGCACACGGCTATATGTCCGAATATTTCACCAGTCCGGGAGAGTATCTCGTTTCGGTGCCGTCGTCGCTCGCCGACCTGGGATTTCTTGTCGAACCGCTCTCGATAACCGAAAAAGCGCTCGAACTCGCGTACGCCTCCCGATCGTCGTTCGACTGGACCGCCGAGTCCGCCGTCGTTCTCGGAAACGGCAGCCTCGGTCTGCTCACGCTCGCGTATCTCCGAGAGAAGCACAATTACGACCGACTCTACTGCCTCGGGCGTCGCGACCGACCTGACCCCACGATCGACATCATTGAGGAACTGGGCGCGACCTACATCGATTCGCGCGAGACGCCGGTCGCCGAGATCCCCGCAGTCCACGAACCGATGGACCTGGTGTTCGAGGCGACGGGCTACGCCAAACACGCCTTCGAGACCGTGGCGGCGCTCGCCCCGAACGGCGTCGGCGCGCTGTTGGGCGTTCCGGAACCGTGGGAGTTCGACGTCGACGGCGGAAGGCTCCACCGGGAACTCGTCTTGCACAACAAGGCGCTCGTCGGGAGCGTCAACTCGAACGTCCGGCACTTCGAGGCCGCGGTTGCGGCTCTGAACAAATTCCCTGCGTGGCTCTTTGAAGATCTGGTCACCGGGGTGTACGACGTCTCACAGTTCGAGGCGGCCTTCGACGACGACGACACCACTATAAAAACAGCCGTGCAATTCAGCGAGTATGAAGAACGTTGACGACCTCATTGCAAGCGCGGCCGAACTCGCAGAACGTGGGCTCTCGAAGGGTGAAATCGCTGACGAGCTGAACGTCTCCCGGGAGACGGCCAGTTGGCTGGTGGAACGCAGCGGTTCGAGTGGCTATGACGATCGCGAACCGACCGCAACGTCGGGCGCCGAGGGCAGCGGTCCACACGACATCCACGTCGACTGGAGTGCAGTGGGCCGGGACTCCGCCCGGCTCACGCAGATCGGTCGGGCGATGGCTGATCTCCTTTCGAAGGAAGGCGAGGCAGTCGATCTGACGATCGGTATCGAGAAGGCGGGCGCGCCGCTGGCGACGGTCGTCGCGAAGGATCTGGACACCGACTTGGGCTCGTACGCGCCGGCGAAACACCAGTGGGAGGAAGGCGACATCGAGGAACTCGGCGGTTCGTTCTCTCGAAACTTCGCGCAGATCCGTGACCGCGAGTGCTACGTCGTCGACGACATCGTCACCTCGGGGACGACGATGGGCGAGACGATCGAAGCCATCCGCGAAGAGGGCGGCGAGCCCGTCGCCTGTGTCGTGATCGTCGACAAGCAGGGGATCGACACTATCGAGGGCGTCCCGGTGTACTCGCTGATTGACGTCGTCCGCGTCGGCGAGGAGTAACCATCGTCCTCCGTCTCAGCCGTCTATTCCCGTCGCACCCCGTCCGGTCCCCGAGTGTCTCGTCGCGCCGACGCAACCCCTTTGTCTGCCCGCCGCATACGAGTAGGTATGACGTTCCAGCCCGAATCCGATCTGAGCGATGAAGAGGTCCGCGAACGGGTCGACGGCGCCATCGAGTCCAACGACGTGGTGTTGTTTATGAAGGGGAACCGCCTGATGCCGCAGTGCGGCTACTCTCAGCGCGCGGTCGAACTCATCTCACAGCACGTCGAGGAGTTCGAGACCATCGACGTGCTCCCCGCGCTGGATCACTACCGAAGTGCGCTCGAAGCCCACAGCGGTTGGGAGACGATTCCGCAGACGTACGTCGACGGCGAGTTCGTCGGGGGGAGCGACATTCTTGCGGAACTCGACGAACGCGGTGAGCTTGAAGAGACGCTCGGCGCATAAAGCGTTCTCGAAAAGTACGTTGGAGTGACATATTTATGGTAGTCGCTGTCACCCACCAGATGCAGAGGCCCTATAAGCCCCCGGCCCGTACCAACACACAGGTACAGACGTCGCGTCGCGCCGTCTCGTACGGCTACCACCCAACCCCAGATTAACTATGTCAGGCCGCGTATACCGACTTCACTCGACACTGGAACTGCCCCTCGAAGATGTCGAAGAGTACCTGAACGGTGACCCGGACCTGCCCTCCGAGGTCGACGACGTCGAGGTGACCCGTCGAAACAACACACTCATTCTCAAGGCCGTCGCCGCCGAGGATAATCTCAGCAAATACACCCCGACTGCCCAGTTGAAAGCGAGCATCACGGAGAATCGCGTTTACGAGGAGGAACCGCCGCGCGCTGGCGCCCCGCGCTGGGAGGAAGAAGAAGAGGAGATCCCCTCCGAACTCGTTGAGTTCGCCTGCTTCAAGGGCGACCGCGAGACCGTGCTTCAGAACACGGCGCTGCAGTATCCGATGTTTCTCGTCCTGCGCGAGATTGCGCTGCGTGCCGAGAAAGGCACGCTCACCGCAATCACCGAGATCGACGACGAACTTCACGCCCACCGGATTGTCGAGGGCGAGGAGCGCCCGGCGAGCATCGAAGTCGTCGAGAACCCCTCGAAGAGCGAAAACGGCTCGAACGGCGTGAACTGGCGCGACAACAAGTTCATCTCGGACTGACCCTTCCTCACCGGCGGTCGGGACTCGAAACCCTCTGCGAGACGCAGTGAAGATCCACACAACGACGCGTTCTGGGCTGTTCAGCGACGATCCTGCTTGTATGGCGCTTTCGCGACAGTCGCGCTAATTTCCCTCTCGACGTGGCGCTCGACGCTGTCGTTACCGGAGCCGTCGGCCTCGCCCCAGGTGAGCGTCACCTCGGTCCCGGGCTCTGCGTACTCGGTGTCGACGAGCGCGAGCGACAGCATCTCTCGGTGGTTGTAGAGGTAACTCATCCACTTCGAGACGCCGACGTGTTCGCCGTCTTTCGTGACCTCGTCGTAGTGACACGCCGACGAACGAGGCGTCGGCATATTCATAAACTTGTGCGACGCACCCTCGCGGAATAGCGACGCGAACACGTCCACGACGTCCTCGTCGTCCCACACGAGCGTGACCTTCTTGCGCTCGGGGTCATCCATCTCGGCCTGCAGGGCCGCCTTGCCGACGAAGTCGTGATCGAAGTCGATAATGTGGTCGTAGCCGACCTCGATCGGCGTGACGTAGTAGTCTTCGACGTCGTCGGAGTCGTAGCTCCCACCGATTGAGATGAGTCCCCGGCGGACCGAGAGCCACTCGCGGAAGTCCTGCATCTCCTCGCCGCTGTAGATCGCGGGGAGCGGGAGCGGCAGCCACCCGAGCACGACGTTGGCGCTCTGGTAACTCTTCCCGCCGAGGCGGCGGATGCCGTAGTCCTCGCCGGCGTCGAGAACTGCCTGTTTCACCGTCTCGGCGTCGTCGTAATCGCCCCAGAACTCGAAGCCGGCCTCGCCCGCCATCCCGTGACGCAGCAGGTAGGCGTCGACGCCGTCGATCGAGATCTCTCCGAACCGGAAGAAGCTCAGGTCGGGGAGGTCGCCGTCGACCGCCTCGGCCATCACGTCGACAGCGTCGGGGCCCTGGACCTGATACCGGAAGTTGTTCGGATCGTCACCGGTCGCGGCCGGACGAGGCTGCATCTCGACGTCGATGTCGTACGCTCCGGTCGCCGCCTGGTAGTCCAGCCAGTTGTGTGCGGCTGCTGCACCGACGCTGAGGAACTGGTCCTCGGCCTCCCGGAAGAGAATGGCGTCGCCGATGAGGTAGCCGTCCGGATTGGCGACGACGAGCTGTTTGGCTTGCCCGACGTCGAACTGGCTGAAGTCGTTGACCGCGTAGTCACTGTAGAGATCGATGGCTTCCCGCCCCTCGATCCGGAGATCTGTCATATGATACGACTGATCCGCGAGCGCGACGCTCTCCTGCCACGCGCGCTGTTCTTCGATCCAGTGTGTGTACTCGTCAGGAACGTTGGTGAAGTTCCCGAGGCCGAGGTCGCGCAGCAGGTCGACCTCACTCGCTGCAGCCTCCAGTACGTCGGCTAAGGTACGGTCTGACATCTCGCAGCCCTACAATCGGGCAGACCAACATAATACTTTATGAAAGATCGTCGAGAGCGATCGGCGGACGAAGTCGATGCAGGCGACTCCCTGTGAATTTCGAGCGGTGGAACACACGCCCTCGGCAGTATACTTATTTTATCGCCGACAGAGGATCACACGTATGATTCGCAGGGCGACCGAGGTGAACTGCCGATGAGCGACACACAGACCGAGGTCCGGGCGTACACGCTCCGCTTGGAACTGATCGATGAACCCGGCGAACTCCTCCGGTCACTCCGGCCGATCGCCGACAACGGCGGGAACCTCCTCTCGATCTTTCACGAGCGCGGGAACGTCACCCCGCGCGGCCACATTCCCGTCGAAGTCGACGTGGAGGCCACGCCGGACCGGTTCGAGATGATCATCGACGACCTCCGCGACGCCGGCATCAACGTCATCCAGGCGGGAACCGAGCGCTACAGCGAGGGGCTCACGGTGATTCTCTCGGGGCACGTCATCGACACCGACCTTTCGAACACGCTCTCGCGGATCCAGGAATCCGCCAACGCGAGCGTCACGGACCTCTCGTTGGCCGCGCCCGACGGAACGAGCGACGTCTCTAGCGCGCGGATCCGTATTGCAGCCGAGCGCGGCGCAACCGACCAGGTCATTGCGAAACTCCGGTCGATTGCGGCGGAGAAGGATCTTCGACTCGTCGAACCGCTCAAACCAGCGTAGAAACCGGCCGAGGACGCAGCTCTTCGGTCAGTTCGGGAGCGAGAGTTCCGAGGGAACACCCACGCCGTTCTCGACAGCCTCGATCCGTTCGAGGTTCGCTCCGTCGATCCGGGTCGATTCGACGAGCGCTCTCAGTTTGGCCAGGGGGATCTGTCCGGGGGCGTACTCGCTGTCGTCGTCGAGAAGCGGCGCATAGCCGAGTTTTGAGCCGTAAATGTGGCCGATAACGCGCGTGTGGCTGCCCGTTTCGCCCATCGCGATGCCGGCCGCACTAATTCCCGCTTCGGTCGCTTCGTGAAGCGCCCTCAGAAGCGTCAGCGTGTCCGAGAGGTCTTCAGGATAGATCGCGACTTTCGCAATCTCGCCGTAACTGGCACACTGCTCGATGATCGCAGTGAGGACGCCTTTCTCGGGTGTCGAGTCGAAATCGTGATGCGAGATGATCAACTGAACGTCGTTCCCTCTGAACTCGTCTAGGACCCACTCTTTTGCCCGCGCGGTCTCCAGTTCGATGTCGACGAACGCGACCTCGTCGAATCGCGACGCCGCAAAGAGCGTGTCGAGTCGCCCCTGATCTCTCGCCTTGCCGCCGAACCACTGATTGCGGTTCGTCGCGATAATCGGGAGTTCGCCGTCGTACGCTTCGAGTTGTTCGATCGGATCCTCGGCTTTGTCCATCCGGAATTCGACGATGTCCGCCTTCCCTCGGACCTCCGCCTCGCGTGTGAGGTCGTTTGTTGTGGCTGCGAGGGCGAAGTCGTCGATTTGCATTGTCACCGTGTAGCATCCGTCTGGTTATAAATTTGCTCATCGGTGTCGTGACCGGTCGAGACGTGTCAGCGCCATTGGATTATATGGTACAGTAAATATGATATTTAATTGAATGTATAGTTGAACACTAATCTCGCACACTTAAAAAAAGCCATAGAAGAAGTTTTTAAATGGATAGCAAGCTATTATCTGCAAAATATATATGAAATCAAATATTTATTTTTATTTGGTGTTTATGCTCCAAACTGCGCCGGACTCCGTCAGTCGTAGGTGAGGTTCCACTCTCTGTTGAGGAGCCAATCGTCGAGTTTCTCTCCAGGCTCCGCAAGACTGTGACTTCCGTGGCTGACCAGGACAGTCTCGACGTCGTAGTCGAAGCACTTCCCCGGATTTCGCTCGGCCGTGGCGTGGCTGTAATCGGTGAACTGCTCTCCGGGCGGAAGTTTATATCCTAGCGGGAGTCCCCGCCGACCCGAGGCTTCCAGCGAGTCGCAGGCGATGAGGACCGACTCCTCCTCGAAGAGAAAACTGCTGTTCGCCACCGTGTGGTCGGGCACCTGGACGGTGCGGATGCCACCGAGCAATTCGTCGCCGTCGCTGAAGTGAGCATCGGCATTGTAGTCGAGCGCGACGTAGAAGCTCGGCGATCCGCCGGGGCCCAGCAGTTCCGGATCGAACGCTTCCAGCAGCGCGGGCACGCTCACGAAGCGTCCCTCGTCGTCGTGGGACACGATAAGACGGTCGAGACCGCCGTACTCCGATTCGAGCATCGACGCCAGTTCCTCCCCGTCGTCGGGAAACCCGGCGTCGATGACAGAACCTCGCCGGTGGGCCGGTCGTTGAGCACGAAGACACGGACGTGCTCTAACTGGACAGTGTCCACACTCTCGATGGGACTGTTGATCGACATCGTCGCCGCTTACGAATAAATACAGGTGCTGGATCTCCATTATCTGGATCCGCAGGAACTCGACCCGCTAGCCGCCACCTCTGCTGGCTTGGGTCGACTGGCTGAGTTCCGATTGTTTCCCTCTTACTGAGTTTCTCATCTCCCGTTTCAACGATGCTGGAACGAGATCGACGGCTTACCCACTGTTTATAACACTCGTACGGTTGTTATCGCTATCTGTGATCGCCGCCATACAGTGCTGGTTTTCAACAATAGTGAAACCGGAGTCGGACAGACACACACTCACTCAGGCGGGGTCAGCGGCTCCGCGCCCGGCGCTGGCGGATGCTGGGACGACGATCAACAGGATTATGTCTTAGAACGATCGAACGCGACGTACGAATGACTGTCAGCAACGTCGTCGACGGTATCGACCAGGTTCAGTTCGAGCACGTCCGCGTGTTCGTCCTCGAAGATATGCCGAACCACGGGGAGGTCACCCTCGTCGATACCGCGTTCGACGAGAACGGCGCGGAACTCGTCGAAACGCTCGATACGGAGTACGGGAGAGTGGACCGGATCATCCTGACCCACGGAGACCACGGTCATCACGGCGGACTCTCCCACGTCGTCGATGCGTTCGATCCCGAACTGGCGATGCCGGCCGACGAGTCAAAACTCTACGACCATCTTGATGAGGCAGGCATCGACATCGACCCCGACGTGGCCTACGAGGACGGCGATCTGCTCGCAGGAAACATTCGGGTCATCCAGGTGCCCGGCCACACTGAAGCCACCTCCGCGCTGTTGCTCGAGGACCGCGACATTCTCATCTCGGGCGACGTGCTGGACGGGTCCGACCGCGGTGGACTGCCGGCAGGATACCTGCTCCCGCCACCGGCGTTGTTCAATGCGAACCACGAGGACGCCGAACGCAACCTCTACACCCTGCTCGGTCACGACTTCGACACCCTGCTCGTTTTCCACGGCTCCCACGTCTTCGAGAATCCGAAAAGAAAACTCGACGAGTATCTCGTCGAGCGCGAGTGGAACGAGTGGGACCCACGAACCGACTGAACGCGACACAATACCCCGCGTCGCACTCACTCTGTGTATTGTACCCGACTCTCTATGGACTCGGACGTGCTGTCTTGGGCGACGCTCAGTCGCGGAGTACGGAGACGTCGAATACGGGTTTGCAGGTTTCGCCACCGAGGAAGGATTCGAACGCGGCCTCGGCGTCGAGGAGACTGAATCGGTCGTCGAGGAACGTGGCGTGGTCCACATCGCCGGAAGCCATCAACTTGAACGCGCGGTCGAAGTCCTGAAACAGTGCGCTGTAGGAGCACTGGAGTTCGACTTCGGCGCGGACGAGTTGAGTCGTCGACACCGTCGTGTCACCGGCCTGCCCGACGAGGACGATCTGTCCGCCCTTTCGGACTCCGTCGACGGACATCGGGAGTCCGGAGGGATGACCGGTCGTGTCGAACACCACGTCGTACCCGATGCCGTCGGTGAACGTCTCACAGAAGCCGTCGGGATCAGCGGTCTCGACGTTGATCGTCTCGAAGCCGAGGTCTTCGGCGAGTGGCAGTCGGTATCCGGTGTCTGAGCCGATCCCGGCGACGGCGACCGCTCCCCCCTGGGCACGTGCGACCTGTGCCGTGAGCAGGCCGATCGGTCCCGGACCAGCGACGAGCACCCGATCGCCCGCACCGACGCGGGAGTTCTCGATGACTGCCCGGGTACAGACGGCCGTAGGCTCGGCGACTGCGGCGTGTCGTGGTTCGACGTCATCGGGAACTATCTGGAGCGTCTCTTCAGGGGCGACTGTGTACCCCGCGTACGCGCCGTCACGATCAATCCCGGTTAGTTCGATGTCCTGACAGATGTTCTCCAGTCCGGACTGGCACTGAAAACACTCGCCACAACCGCGGATTGGACGTTCGACGACCCGGTTTCCGGGGTCGAAGCGTGTGACCGAATCGCCGACGTCGACGACGCGGCCGGTGTACTCGTGCCCGATGATTGTGGGCAACTCCATCCGCTCGAACGCCGGTTTGAACTCGTAGATGCCGGCGTCACTCCCACAGAGGCCAGCGTAGTCGACCTCGATCAGGACCTCGTCCGACGCGGGTTCGGGGCGCTCGTTGTCGACGAGTTCTACGTAACCGGACTCACGCCCGGTCTTCGCTAATCCGCGCATACGGGTAGAAATCAATTCACATATTATAATCTTTCGTCCTCGGCGGCCCAATCATCACGACAGCCGCTCCGACGGAGAGGACCTCGGTAGTATTCAAAGAATTTATAATCGTTGATGATTTCTCATCGCCTATGGCATCGGACTGGTACGACAGAGCCACCGTCGCAGTCGGCGTCTTGCTGCTCAACGCGATGTTGGTAGTCGGCGTCATCCAAGTACTGAATCGATACGTAGGTTTCCCGATAGAACTGTACTGGACGTATGAGGTCGCCAGAACGATGCTCGCGTTGATGACGATTCTCGGGATTCCGTATCTCTTCAAGCGAGACGGAGACATTTCGTTTCTGCCGGTTCTCCGGCGGGTCACGTCCCAAACCGACCGGTTCCTGTTGGTGCGGAACGTCCTGATGAGCGGACTCTCGATCGTACTCGTCTGGTCAGCGTACCTCGCGTACCTGACGTCAGGCGACACCACGCTCCCGACAGTTACCTGGTTTAAAATCGCGTGGGGGTACGTGTTTTTCGGTGCAGCCGCCGCGATTCTGTTTGTGATCGTCGTGAGCGATACCAAGCGTCGTCTCGAGGAGGTTCTCGGAGGGTCAGATGTCTGAACTCTTACTCGTGGCCTTCATCGGGATTCTGTTTCTGCTCTACGGGATCGGCGTCCCCGCCGCCTACTCGCTGGCACTGACGGTGATTTTCGTTATGCTTCTGCCGGTCGGACCGGAGCTGAACTTCACCGTCATCACCCAGCGCTTCTGGTCGGGTATGAACTCCTGGGTACTGTTGGCCGTCCCGTTCTTCCTGATGGCGGGCCGGATTATGAACATCACCGGAATCACCGACGATATGTTCAATTTCGCCACCGAACTCGTGGGTCCCGTCCGTGGCGGACTCGCGCAGGTGAACGTGGTCGTGAGTCTGATCTTCTCCGGAATGAGCGGGTCGGCCGTCGCTGACGCAGCCGGTATCGGAAGCGTAGAATACGAGGCGATGACCACGAACGGGTACGAAGGCGAAGACGCCGTCGGCATTACGGGGGCGTCGTCGATTATCGGTCCGATCATCCCACCCAGCATTCCCATCGTCGTCTACGCCGTGCTGGCCCAGGAGTCTATCGGGACGCTGTTCATCGCCGGTGTCGTCCCCGGACTGCTGATGGCGCTGGCGATGGCCGGAACGGTCTATTACCTGGCGCGCACACAGGACTGGCCGAGTGCAGGATCGTACGACTTCTCCAGCCTCTTCGAGTCGTTCCTCAAGGCGATTCCGGGGCTGATGGCCCCGCTCATCATCATCGGTGGGATCCTCTTCGGGATTTTCACCGCCACCGAAGCGGCGCTCGTCGCGGTCGTGTACGCGATCCTGCTGGGATTCTTTTATTACCGCTCGATTACGATGCAGGATCTCTATGAGGTGAGCAAGGAGACGTTCGAGGACACCGCCAGTATCGTGGTGATCTTCGGCTTCGCGAACCTCTATGCCTACTGGCTGACGCTCGCCGGCATCCCAGATATGATCGGGGGCATCGTCACCGGGCTCGGGGCGAGCACTACAGTCACGATGCTGCTCCTCGCGCTGGTGCTGCTGGTGCTTGGGACGTTTATGGAGGGGATGGCAGTGCTCCTAATTATGGTTCCGATGCTGGTTCCGTTGTATCCCGAACTGGGGATCGACCCGGTTCACTTCGGCATCGTGATGGTCGTGACGCTGATGTACGGTCTCATCACGCCCCCGTTCGGACTCATACTGTTCGTGCTCGAACGGGTGACGAACGAGTCGCTCGACGAGGTTATGCGGTCGATGCTACCTTACTATCTCCCGCTGCTGGTGGTGCTTCTCCTCGTGATCCTGTATCCGGATCTCTCGCTCGTGCTTCCCGAAGCGTTCGGCCTGCTCTGAGTGGCCACCAGCGTATTTTAGTGTCCACTTCTCGTGGTCTCTACTCCGCCGATCAAATGATAACCCCGGCCTGAAGAACCGTGATGATAACAGCGAGCAGCGGAATGGACGCCAGCGTGGTCACAAACACGTTGGCGGAGACGAACTCCGGGAGCGATATGCCCCTGACGGTCGTGTCACTCGCGATCTCACCGACGAATATGATCGGGGCCACGGCCACAGGCATCGCGGTGAGCAGGACGAACACGCGCCCCACGATCGGATCCTGAAACCCGAGCGTCACGGCGACGACGATCCCGACCAGTGGGGAGACGACGAAGCGAAACAGCGTCGGCATCACCGTCATCGAAAGGGCCCCGTGGTACTCCGTCTTCGACAACTGCACCCCCAGAATCAGGAGCATAACCGGAATCGAGGCCTCCCCGACGAGCCCGAGCGTCTCCATCAGCGGCGACGCGGCGTCGGGGACGACGCCGGCGGCACGCGCCAGAACTGTGAGGAAAACTGCGTAGATCAGCGGGTAGCGTAACACACGCTTCGTGACCCCGCCAATTCCGTTGTCCCCGGACCGCAGCGCGATAAACAGTCCGAGCGTGAACACCAATGCCCCGTGAACCGCTGCGAAGAGCACCGCAGTCTGCCGCCCGACGTCCCCATATGCGAAGTCGGCCAGCGGGATCCCCAGTGCGCCGGTGTTGCCGAACGCCGTGACGAGCACGAAGGCATTCAGCACTGCGCCTTCCTTGTTCGTCACCGCTCCGTAGAGCCAACTCACGGCGAGCACGCCCGCCAGAAACACTCCGACGCCGACGGTTATCTTCAGTAACGCACTGGCCGTGAGCTCGGTTAGTGCGATGCTGTGGATCACGAGTGCGGGGGTCAGCACGAACAACGAAAGCGTGTTGAGCGGGCCGGGATCGATTCCCCGTGCACGGTTCAACAAGAAGCCAGCCGTGAGAATCAACAGAATCGGAAAAATCGCGGACGCGACGGTCCCGAGGGCAGAGGGCATACAAATGAAATCGCGCAGCAAACATAAAAGTGCTGTCGGTCCATCGTCGCGCGCCTATGTCGATCCGGTCTCAGCACCGCCGCGGGCTACGACAACTCCCTGTGACCACGTCACAATAAAATTATAAAATGGGCGAGCCAGAACTACCGATATGGTCGTCGTAGCCGCAATAGACGAATCAGACCAGGCCCGTGCCGTTCTCAGCGAGGCCGATACGCTGGCAGGACAGTTCGGGGACCCGATCCACGTACTGCACGTGATGAACCGATCAGAGGCGATTCAGGCCGAGGAGGACAGCCTCGCGCATACCGACAAGGCGATTCCCGTTGACGACCTCCGTGCCCGGGCTGCAACTGTCGCGGAGGAGTTGACGAAGGCTCATTCCACGGACGCGCAAGCGATCACCGCTGGACGAATCGGCGATCCGGCGTCCGAAATCGTCTCCTACGCCGACGAACACGACGCCAGATACATCATCGTCAGTCCCCAGCAGCGGAGTCAGACCGGCAAGATCCTCTTCGGGAGTGTCGCCCAGTCGGTCCTGCTGGACGCGGGCTGTCCGGTCGTCTCACTGCGTGCGCGCTCCGCCGAATAGGGTGTTCGACCACTGGCACGTTCGGTTCAAGATTCTCAGTGGGATTCATCGGAAAAATATTGCAACTTGGGGAGATAGCAGAGACAGCGTGAGATAAAAAAACCGAGCGACTGGTCAATCGGTCGGCTTAGGCCAGGTCCTGCACGTCGCTGATACTGACCGCCCACTTCGACTCCGACAGTTCTTCGAGCGCGGGCTGGCCGGCCTCGACGAACGCCGCACGATCGACGTCCTCCGCGGGGACGACCGTGGTGCCCTCTTCTTCGGCCTGGGCGTACAGCTCCTCCTCACGGGACTTGATGTCCTCAGTCATCCCTTGGACCGCGTCGGCGGCCGTCGAGGTGATGAGTTCGACGTCGCTGTCGCTCAGACCCTGGTAGAACTCCTCATTGTAGAGGAAGTGCTTCGTGTCCAGCAGGTGGCTGGTGACGCTGAAGTGCGTCTGCACCTCGTAGAGACTCACAGCCAGGAATTGCGAAATCGGCCCCTCGGAGGCGTCGACGACGCCGGTCTGGAGTGCCGAGTAGAGTTCGTCGTACGCGACCGGCGTGACGTCAGCACCGATCTCGTCCCACACCGAGGTCCACGTGTCGTACTGTGGTAGGCGGAGTTTGAGTCCCTGCACGTCTTCGGGGCTCGTAACGGACGTGTTGCTCGTGAAGCTCCGATTACCGACGTAGAACGCGTCACCGAGTCGGATTCCGTTGTCCAGCAGGATCCCGTTCAGTCCGTCCTCGGGTTTCAGGTACTCCTCGTTCACCGCGCTGTAGTGCTCCATATCCTCGATGACGAATGGGTCGCCCGCGAAGGAGTATTCGGAAGCGAAGCGCTGGGAGAGCGCCGTGGGGCTCTCGTGGAGGATATCGACGGTTCCGGCCTCGAGCGCGTCGAGGTTGTCTTCGGTGCCTCCGAGCGTCGCCGCCTCCAGGCTCACGCTGATGCGTCCGCCAGTTTCCTCCTCGATTACGTCGATAAAGTGTTCTTGGGCCGCTTGGACAGAGACGTTCTCCGGAGGCTGCGTAGTCGCAAAGGTAATATCGACCTCTTCAGAGCCGTTGTCGGCAGATGTGGTGGCACCGCTGTTGGTGCTCCCGCTGTCGGTTTCCGCACCGCCGCCGCCGCTGTTTCCGGAACAGCCGGCAAGCCCCATTCCGATACCGACCGCGATGCCGCCCTTTTTTAATACACTCCGCCGTGTGGTTGGCTTTGAGTCACGAGCCATACTCGTACGCGAATCACTAATCAGTAATAAAGATTGTGTTAATTGTCTATGCTACTCCCGGTGTCTACGTTACTCACGGTCCGTTCTGCGCTTCTGGTCGCCCTACATACATCTTTTCTTGCCTCTCGGTATGGCCGATTCCTCCGACACTCACCGCAACCCAGCGTCCTGTACAGCCGAGTGCGGCAGCGGCTCGCCCTCGATTCCAGCCTCGGTACACGCGGCAACCATCTCAGCCATCCGATTCCGGGTTCCGATGCTCGCACTGCCGGTGTGTGGCGTCACCACCAATCGCTCGGGTGCGTGTCGGAGCAGTGGGTGGTCCCCAGGGAGCGGCTCGGGGTCGGTCACGTCGAGCCCGGCGCGAGCGATCCACCCCTCTTCGAGAGCGGTGTCGAGTGCGTCGCTGTCGACGACGCCGCCACGACTTGTGTTGAGGAGAATCGATTCGTCCGGCATCTGCCGCAGTTCCGACGCACCGATTAGTCCCTCAGTCGATTCCACGAGCGGGACGTGGAGGGAGACGAAATCGCTCTCAGCGAGCAGTTCGCCCCGGTCGACGTACGTGGCGCTGACCCCCACGTCTGCGAGTTCCGCCTCCCGGTCCCGCTTCCGGGACCGACCGCTGTAGCGGACCTCCATCTCGAAGCCCGCAGCACGTCGGGCGGTCGCCGTGCCGATGTTCCCGAGTCCGATGATCCCCAGCGCGGCGCCGTGGACGTCGGGTCCCGTCAGAAGCGTCGGCCCCCACGTCTCCCACTCGTCGGCCTCAACGTACGCGTGGCCCTCCACTGTTCGACGGGCGCACGTCATCAGCAGTGCCCACGCCAGATCCGCGGTCGTCTCGGTCAGCACGCCGGGGGTGTGGCCGACGGCGATGTCTCGTTCGAAGGCTGCGTTCAGATCGATGTGATCGTAGCCGACAGAGAACGTACTCACGACTGACAGATCCGACGAGGCGTCCAGTACCTCTGCGTCGACCGTGTCGGAGAGCAAGCAAACGAGTCCGTCGGCGTCGAGTTCCGCAAGCCGTCTGACGACGTGTGCTTTCGACGGTGGCAGTTTCTGGTCCCGGACGACCACTTCGTAGCGATCCCGGAGTCGTGCGATCCCCGCGTCGGGGATTTTTCGGGTGATGTAGATGGTTGGGGTTGCTGTCATCGGTCATCGGTGGACGTCGCGTCGTGAAATCGTTTTGTGTCGAGCGTCGATCAGTAGTTATATTATTTTGATCGCTCTTCTAGGACGTATGCATACAATTGAGCACGATGTCGAGCGGCCGGACCGCGATGCCGTCGCCGCGTTCGAAGAGATTCCGAGCACGGTTGTCTCAGACGTGACCGGTAACGTGGGACTCACGATGGACGCCGGCCTGTCACCAGTCGCTGACGGTACTGACCTGGCCGGGACCGCAATCACGGTCAAGGCTGCGCCCGGGGACAACCTCATTATTCACAAGGCGATCACGATGGCAGAACCCGGGGACGTGCTCGTCATCGACTGCGACGGCTACACCGACGTCGGCCACATCGGGGAACTGATGTGCGAGTCGTGTCGGGCCCACGGACTCGCAGGCCTCGTCATCGACGGTGGATACCGCGACTGCCGGGAGATCGCCGAGATGGAGTTCCCCGTTTACGGCCGTGGGGTAAATCCCCAGGGTCCACTCAAGCAGGATCCGGGTTCGGTGAACGTTACAATCGTCTGCGGTGGCGTGAGCGTCGATCCGGGTGACATCATCGTGGGTGACGACGACGGCCTTGCCGTCATTCCTAGTGACGGTGCCGAGGAGGTCCTTGAACTCGCACGCGCGAAGGTCGAATCCGAAGACGCGGTCCGCGAAGAGATCCAAGATGGCACATATCTCTTCGAACGCAACGGATACGACGAACTGTTCGAGAACCTGGACGTCGTCGGTCCCGAGGACTCGATCCAGTAGCGGCGACGGTACCGTCCGGCAGTTAGCCCCGGGTTGGCTCGTTCGTAACCACCTGAAAGGGCTCCTAACGCGGATGAACACCCAGCCCAGATTCAACATCGTTGTAATCTCTCACAGGGCTTAAGACGGCACGAGCAAATGAGTACGTATGACCAAATCGAACGAATCGGACGCACGCGGGCTGAAGAGCGTGGAACGCTCTTTCGAGATTATTGAATACTTGCGCAGTGTGAGTGGCGCCACGCTCTCGGAGGCGGCCGACGACCTTGGAATGGCGGTGAGTACCGCGCACATCCACCTCACGACGCTCGTCGACACCGGATACGTGGTGAAAGACGACGACATCTATCGGTGTGGCTTCGAGTTTCTCCACACCGGCGGGCAACGCCGCGACGGGTTGGCACTGTATCAGGCGGCGAAACCTGAACTTGACGAACTACGGGACGAGACCGGCGAACACACGAACGTCACCGTACAAGAGCGTGGCTACTCGGTGCAACTGTACAAATCGGAGAATCCTGACTCGATCGATGACGACGCCTCGCTGGGGGATCACTTTTATCTCCATCTGACGGCGACGGGGAAGGCGATTCTCGCGGAGTTGTCCGACGAGCGCGTCGACGAGATCTTGGATCGACGCGGGATGCCGGCACTGACGGACGAAACGATCACTGACGAAGACGCCCTCTACGACGAACTGGAGGCGATCCGTGAGCGCGGGTACTCAATCAACAACGGGGAGCACTTCCCGGGCGTCTGTGCGATCGGCACGGCGATCGTCTCCGAACCGGATGGAGCCATCGGCGCGATTTCGATCAGTGGCCCGCGGAGCCGAATCACCACCGACCGCATCGAAGACGAACTCGCGCCCGCACTGCTGAACAAGAAGAATATCATCGAACTGAAGATCCGCCAGTTCGAGTGACGGAGCCCCCAGTTTCGGGGCCTGTGCGCCGATTCCGAGCCGACCATTCGCTACGCCGGTGGGCCGTCCCACTCACCGCCATCGTCCTCAGGTTCGTATCCGAGAACGGCCTGCGCGTGCTCAATGTCGAACCACCGAGCGTCGTTGCCGCTGACGGCGTAGAACGCGTCGTAAGTGACGTGATCGTCTTCCAGGCAGCACTCCAGCAGGTGTGCGAAGTCGCGCTGGGAGGTCCACGAGGCCTTCAATCGATTGACCATCTCCTGGTACTGTTCGCTTCCCCGCTCCCAGGAGCCAGTCTGTGACTGGTCCCACACCTCGTCGTCGTCGATCGCGTGTTCGTCGCCGCGGTCGACCCCTCGCTCGGCGTCACCGTAGGGGTGGTCGTACTCCTCAGTTCGAACGCTCGAAATCCGCAGTGAGTACACTTGATTTGGTGCGCCCTCGCGGCGGGCGTGCGTCCGACAGATGTGCTCGCCGAACATCTTCGAGGCACCGTAGTAGCCGTCTGGTTTCGGGAGCGTCTCGTGGGTGAGTCTGAACGGGTCGTGCTCACTGGGGTAGTCTTCCTCGTAGATATCCGGCGCGTGATCCTCCTCGTAGAGGCCCATCACGCGCTGTGAGGAGGCGTAAATCAGCTTTTCCACCCCGGCGTCTTCCATTGCTTTGAGTATATTGTACGTTCCGACGATATTCGGCTCGATGATGTCTGTGAAATCCGCGCCGGCGTCGGACTGTGCTGCCAGGTGAATGACGGCGTCCTGTCCGTCGAACGCCGGCCTGATCGCGTCGTAATCTGCGACGTCAGCGACGTGCGTTTCGTACTTGGGATGGTCACTTCTGTTCAGATACGTGAACTCGTACTCGTCGCTGTCCGCAAGATAATTAAGGATCGCCTCCCCTGCCTCACCGAACGGACCCGTCACAAGAACGTTCTGGGCTACCATCTATAGGATTAAATCCACAATACTACTATTTAAATTTATATGATCACCGGAAACGAACACGCCCCTGTCCAGTTCGCGTGAAAACCGTTTCATTAATGTTGAAACTGCCGCCGTTCGTCAGACGGTTATTATAACATGCGTACGAGAGTTATTCGAAAGGGTATGACCCTCTTAACGGACGCAATCACACCTCGCGCGAGGATTCAATATACTGAAAATATCTCCACTGCAGGCCCTGGTGCAGTTCACACCGCGGCCTACGGATGTTTGATCCTGGTATCCCGACTAGCCCGTGAGCGTAATTTCGTCGATTGTTCTCCGGGCGGCGGTGCCAGGGTGACCCGCTTCGTTTCTCGTATTGAGTCTCGATAGCACTAGTTTGGCGGGCCTTCGATTAAATTATTTATATATAAGAAAAATATAGTTTCAACATAATAGCAGTATGTTGATAGTATTAAAAGATAAAATAATCGTTCGAAACCGCTTTTTGATGCATAATTATGGAGTAGCTCTGTAATATATAATATTACTTATATACACCAGATAAATAAGTATTTACGCTATTATTCGCTATCACACCTTCTCTCTGCTCAGTTGATCCCAAAAGGCATTTATCGACTCTAATTAGATGTAATTACACGATGTCAGACGAGTTCCCAGCGTACCTCGATGTCGACTACACCGACGGCGAGGGCGAGACGCCCGCGGATTATCCAACGATCGAAGACAAGATCGAGAAAGCGATCGACGTCACGAAACGTGGTCTCGAAGAGTACCGGAACCCCGCCGTGATGTGGACGGGTGGAAAAGACTCGACGCTCACGCTGTACTTCATCACGGAGGTCGCCGAGAAGTTCGGCCTGGAGACGCCCAAGGCGGTCTTCATCGACCACTACCAGCACTTCGACGAGATCCACGGCTTCGTCGACCACTGGGCCGAGGAGTGGGACCTCGACGTCGTCTACGCCCGCAACGAAGATGTCGGCGCGTACGTCGACAAGCACGACCTCGAACCCGGCGACGATATCACCGTCTCCGATCTCTCAGAGCACAATCAGCACCACATCCGCAACCTCCTCGAATACGAGAAGGACACCTTCCCGTTCCTGCTTGACACCTACGTCGGCAACCACCTGCTGAAGACGGTGGCCCTCAACGACGTCCTCGAATCCGAGGGTATCGACGGCGTCATCTCCGGTGTGCGCTGGGACGAACAGGAGGCCCGCGCCGACGAGACGTTCTTCTCGCCGCGGCACAACCCCGACATCTACCCGCCGCACGACCGCATTCAACCCATTCTCCAGTTCGACGAGTCCTCGGTCTGGGACGCCTTCTGGCACTTCGTCGTGCCCGAGACGGTCGAAGGCTACCCCGACGACGGCTACGTCCCACAGAACGAGGACGACCTGCCGAACGGCCTCACGATGGCCGACATCCCGGTCTCCCCGAAGTACTTCGCCGGCTTCCGCTCGCTCGGGAGCGAGGTCTCGACCGACAAGACGACCGAGGAACCCGCCTGGCTGCAGGATATGGAGAACACCACCGAGCGCGCGGGTCGCGCCCAGGACAAAGAGGACCTGATGGAGCGACTCCGCGACCTCGGCTATATGTAATCGCACGCGAGTACCAGTTCTCGCCGCTCACTGCACGGGCGCGTCCGACTCGACGTCGACGCACTCGTGAATCGGCCCGTCTCGTTCCCTGCGGTGTTGCGGATCCCTGTCGTTCGAGCCCGCGAGCACCTCGCCGACGATACTATGGGCGATCTGACACGGCGACCCGCCGCCGAGATCGAGACTGACAGGCGTGTGCGGCGACGCCAGCGCGTCGTCGTCTCGCTCGGCTTCGCGATGCTCGTGCGGCTTCGATGGTGCAGACTGCAGCAAGAGTCGAAGCCCGCTGAAGTGGTGTGTCCTATGCTCGTCGTTCGCAGCCTCCGACTGCCGAGTCGACGGTTCGCCCAAAATTCACGTCTGATATCCGGGCCACAAATAATACTTGCAATCGGATCTGCCAGAGAGTATGGACAGGTTCCCTGAACACGCCGTCGAACCGGCCTTATCCAGCGACGGCGGGGTCGGGACGCAGGGGGACTCACACCGGATTCAACTGTACAATATCGTTCTGGACACGTCCAGGAGTCTGATGAGCGCCGAACCGGACGAATTCGACGCGAAACTCCACTGGGTCCTCGAGAGCGTGGGGACACACATCGACGCAGATCGAGGAGGTGTCTTCCGATCAACGGCCGACGGCTACGAACGTCTCGCGTCGTGGTCCGCCGACGGAGTCGATCCGATGACACGCCGCCGCGCCGATCTGGATTCGCTGGAGTGGCTGCGGAGCCGACTCGAACAGTTCGACAACGTTCCGATTGATCGTCGAAACGACATCCCACCAACGGCGGCGCTCAGAAATCGATTCCGGGAGGCGGACATCGGTGCCGCGGTGGTCCTCCCAATCGTCGACGACTGGACGCTCGGTGGGTTCGTCGTCTTCGACGTGCTCGACGCGTCGCGAGAGTGGTCGAACACGGAGGTCGAACTGCTTCGAACCGTCGCCGATATGATCGGCCACTCGCTGGCGAGAGTCCGACGAGAGACAAAACTCGCAGCGCAAAACGAGCGACTCGAGACGTTCGCCAGCGTGATCTCTCACGACCTCCGCAATCCGCTGAACGTGGTGACCGGGTCGCTTCATATGGCCCGACAGAACCACGACTCCGAACACCTCGACCGCGCGGCTCGCGCCGCGGACCGGATGGACGGCCTCGTCGATCAGGTGCTGAACCTCGCGCGGCAGGGCCGAGACGTCAGCGATCCCAAGCGAATTAATCTCAACGCGGTGTCCCGACGCGCGTGGGAAACCGTCGAAACGCGTGACACCACGCTCGAAATGGCGACGATCGGACACACCAAGGGCGATCCGAAACGGCTCCGGGAAGGCTTCGAGAACCTCTTTCGGAATGCGATCGAACACGGCGGTGTGCCAGTGACGGTCCGCGTCGGCCCGGTCGACGGCGGTTTCTACGTCGAAGACGACGGTCCCGGCATTCCCGAACCAGACCGCGAAGCGGTGTTCAAGCGGGGGTACACGACGGACGACGGCACCGGACTCGGCCTCGCAATCGTCCAGAGCATCTTCGAGGCCCACGGCTGGTCGATTCGCGCCCGTGAGGGCTGCGACGGCGGGGCCCGATTCGAGATCACCGGCGTTCATTTCACCGACTAACCACCGATGGCCGACCACAGACCGCTGCCGTCGATCAATTTCCCGGCCTGTCGATAGTGGAAACAATTATGACGGGATGGACGGAAAGTGATTCCAGACGTATGACACGGCGTTTTTCCCGTCTGTTGCCGATCATCGGTGTCGTGGTTCTCCTGGCATTCAGTTCCGTGGCGGCCTCCGCAGCCGTCACGACGAGCAACGAAACTGTCTACAACGGCACGCAAACGGACGCCGACCAGGCGATAGAAGTGACGTACACGGTCTCTCCCGAGGGGAGTACGATCAACAATATGACCGTCGCGTTCAGCGGGACCAATCAGGCGCTCCTCGAACCCAACTCGTTTAGTTTCACCGTTCGCCCGGGTGGCGCGGAGATCAACGTCGAGTCCCGGCCGGGTAACGCGTTCTTCATCCGGGAAATCGAGCCCAACGAGGAGGTGACGTTCGTCTTCGAGACGTACCCGAAGACGATCAAACGAGAGCAGATCGATGCGGCGAGCGTTCGGATCGAGTACATCCAAAACGGGCAGGAGCTCACCGACTCCGAGGCCGTCTCGGCGAATATGAGTTCCTCGCCGTGGTTCGAACTGCAACAGGCAGAAACACGGATCGACCAACTGCAGTCACAACTCGGTGACGTCTCTCTTGCCGGGCAGTTCACCAACGCGGCGTTCCTCGGTGGCCTCGCCGTCGGCATCGTCGGACTGGCCTTCGGCGTATACTCCTGGCGGCGCCGCAGCGGTAGTGAGAGCGATCTAAAACGAGAACACGCCAACCATCTCGAGCGCCTCGCGACGTCGATGGAGAGCACTGATGACACGATGACGCTCAACAACGAAGCCGAAAAGATCCGCGACGAAATTGATTCCGGAGACGACGAAGACTGGTGACACTGTCGAGCAGACCACCCCCCGGAGACAGTATCTGTCTTCGGACGCCGCGATACTCCCACGTTCGGCCGGCCGCGGGTGACCTGCGAAGGCGTAACGTGATAATCGGCTGATGATACGTGGGGCCGTTGCCGGGCTGTCCGGCCCGCATCTATCTACCTCGGCTCCCGCCGCTCACCGGTCGCCGGACGGCAACGGATTTACGCCTTCGACGTTTCTTGCGCCCCGTCCCTTAGTTATAATATACCGCACGGCGAGATATTCGACAGAGAATGGTTACGAACCCATCTATCGTTATTGGGATTGGGGAGGCGGGCTGCAAAATGGCTGCACAAGCGTACCGAAGCATCATCGACGAAGTTCCAGCCGACCGTGGCGACAGGGAGGAAGTCCTCGATCGGTTCAAGTTTGTCGGGATCGACACGAAGGCCGACGAAGTCGAGGAGTACACCCCGGACTCCTTCCAGACGATTGCGCTCGAGACACCGACGAAGAACTGGGAGAACGATGTCGAGGATTACCCGTACCTCCGTGAGGATATGCGCCTGGCCGACGTCGGTGGGGCGACGCGCCAGCGCGCGGTCTCCCGGTACTACATTGACAACCTACAGAACTATACGAGTTTTCGACAGCAGTTAGAGCGCGTCGTCGAGGAGTTCGAGAGCGACGCCGGAAAGGCATTGGACGATCCGGATCTCGACGGGGCGAACCTCTGGGTCATCAACTCCTTCGGGGGCGGGACCGGCAGCGGGGCGTTCCCCCTCGTGTCGGCGATGCTCGACCGGATCACGGCCGACGCCGACGAGAACTACTATCTCTGTGGCCTCGGTTCGCT
Source organism: Halobellus sp. (assembly GCF_042218505.1). Lineage (NCBI taxonomy): Archaea > Methanobacteriati > Methanobacteriota > Halobacteria > Halobacteriales > Haloferacaceae > Halobellus > Halobellus sp. Next base: position 47,630 of record NZ_JBDGQZ010000017.1, on the reverse strand, counting down.
GCCCCGACTCGACCAGATCGACGAACAGTCCCGGCCACCGGCAGCGAACGAGAACTTCTATGCGAACGCCTACACGGCGCTTCGCGAACTCGCGGTGTTACTCGATTACGACTTCGATGGGGCGTTCGAGGACGCCACAGGCGTCGAATACCCGCTCGAAATTCCGCTGTATGCAACGCACGGTGAGAATCAACTCCCCGGCTACGACGACATCCACCTCGAAAGTCCACCCTTCGACTTCTACGGGTTGATCGGCTTTAATGAGGAGAAGGGCGACAACACTGACTACCGGGAAAACCTCAATCAGGTCGCGGCGGACACCGTCCGACTTCTCGCGGAGGCCTTCGAGGAGGACTTCCCGAACGGCTACTCGCGCTCGGGGCGGAGCGGAAAACCGAAACTCTACTCGGTCGATAGCCGGGGGGTCGAAGTCCCGGTGACAGCCGTCGAGAACTACGTCCAGGCGCTCGAGAACATCCAGGACATCGACGACCGCATCGAGAACGAGGAGAACGAACTGGATCGGTACCAGGAGAACCGCGACTACGTCAATCAGGCGCTGGATCTCGAATCGGGCGGCCAGGCGTCCGGGGATGTCGCTGCCGAAGACGGCGAGGAACTGTACGTCGACAGGTCGCTCGTCGAGACCGCACGAGACCACGCAACCAACGAGTTCGACCCGCGGAACGGCTACGACGACGCGCTGCTCGACGAGAAGTACGAGAAAGCGCTCTCGCAAGTCGGCTCGCTGTCGAGTCGATACGAGTTCTCCGTCGACGACGTCTTCTCGTACTTCTACTACCGCGAACTGGTCACGCGGCTCCAGTCGCTCAAGCAGGGCCATCGGTTCACCAGAATCGTCCAGGACGCCATCGAGGACTACGCGGACAAGTTCTCGCGATATCTCGACAGCGACCAGACGCATCTGCTCACCGACTCCAGCGCCGATCCGCTCGACAAGTGGACTGGTGGGCTCGAAGAGTGGTTCAACGAGGCGATCGAAGACCAGAAGCAGAAACTCGAAGCCACGAGCCGAATCAAGTTCCGTCTCCGCGGCGAGATTGAAGACAGAATCGACACCCTCGAACGGCGACAGAACGAACTCACTGACGAGTACGCGGAGTACAAGCATATCGAGGACGCACAGAGTACCGCCCGCGGCCGTCGCGAAGAGGCCCGGACCGGGTTGGCGGACATCCGCGACGACATCAACGACGAAATCCGTCGAGCGGAGTCGGACCTCGAACAACTCCGCGAGGAGCGTGGCCGTCGCGAGAACGTCCAGCGCTCCAGGCGGGAGACGCTCGAATCGTACAAGCGCGAACGCTACGTGAGCATCCCGTTCCAGAACTTCGAGAACGCCAGCGTCGAGTTCCTCACCGACCTCGAGAGCATCGGTGACCTCCTCGAACGGAGCATCGTCAGTCGCCAGCGCGTCGCCCGCGCGTTCGAGTTTACGCTCAAACACCTCGAAGAGCCGTTCCAGGACCTCGAACCGCAGAACGTCCCGATCAACTCCTACCGGTATCTCGGCGTCCTGACGAACGACTCGAACGTCGATCTGCTCCAGGGCGAACTCGACGACGTCGAGGGAATCGACACCGTTCCCACGCTGATGTCGACGAACAGCGAGGAACAGGAGACGGCCCTCGTTGACGACGTGTTCCGCATCCGGTTCACCGGCGTCCACGCGGACATCGCACTGGAGAACAGCAGCGAGTTCGGACAGATCCACGAGCACTTCCGGGCGGACGAGGACGTCGGCGAACTGCTCGGGTCGACGGCCTCGGACGCCGAACTCGTCGCACAGAAGTTCGGTTACCCCGAACTGTTCCCCGACGACGACCAGATCAACGATGCGTGGGGATTCGAGTCTGAAGTGCCCGAGGCGGCCGAAGACTGAGCGAAACCCCGGCGGCTTCGAGAGCGAGCGGACCCGCTTCGTCTCGCGGCCGGAGCGGCCGACTCACGCTGCGTCCCCGCCGTCCGACCCGCCGTCGCGTTCCGGCAGGGAGACGAAAATGACACCCGCGATTGCGGTCAGTACCGCCAGCAGGACGAACGCCGCAGCGTACCGGTCGTAATCGGCCATCGCCCCGACCGCGGTCGAGCCGAACGCTCCGACGACGAAGAGCGACGTGCGGACCGCTCCCCAGGCCGTGCCGCGAACGTCCGCCGGGAGCAAAGCGACGATGTACGCGTTAGCGACGGGACCGACCGCGAGTCGCATCCCGAGCAAGAGCACGATTCCTACGAGCGGCACGATCCCGTCGGCGAACGGCAGTGCGAGCAGTGGGCCGACGCCGACGAACGCCACAATCGAGAGGACGGTCCCGTAGCCGTATCGGTCGGCCAGCGCGCCCCCGACGGACTGAAACACCGCCGCACTCAGAAACAGCAGGCCAAAGAGCGTCCCTGCAGTCGCCTCCGAGAGCGCTTTCGCTGTCACGAGATACGTCGTGAGAAAGGCGCTCAGTCCCTGGAAGGCGAACAGCATCAACGTCGTTCCGATCATCGCGAGAACGACTTTTCGAGAGGTGACCCCACGCCGGACGTCCCCGACGGCGGTGCGGCCCCGTTCACTGAGCGCCCTGTCATCCGGTTCAGTTCCCGTCACAGCGGACGATCCGTCGTCCCCGTGGGCCGGGTCGACCGCTGGTCGCTCGGGGACGAACACGCGGAGTCCAACCGCTGCAAGCAGGAATCCGGGGGCGGTGAGCCCCAGTGCACCGCGCCAGCCCACCATCCCGGTCGCGTAGACCGCGAGCGGCGGCACCACGGCCGCTCCGATGCTCCCCGCCGCGAGGACGATACCGAAGGCAGCACCGTCGCTGTCGACGTAGGTCCGGGTGAGTACGGTTCCACGCGGCGGCCCGTAGAGGCCCGAGGCGAACCCGAAGGCGGCCGTCGCGAGGACGAACATTGCGAAGGTCGGGGCCACGGCGTACGCGACCATCGTGAGCGCGCCCGTCGCGGCACTCCCAGCGAGTAGCGTACGCTCGCCGACCCGATCGACGAGAACACCGGCGGGGAACTGCATCGCTGCGTAGGTGACCCACAACAGCGTGATCGCTGCACCGGCAACAGTCTCCGACACCGGGAAATCAGCTCGGATGGCCGGCAGCAACGCGGGAATCGTGAATCGCAAGCCGAGCGCGAAGAACCATCCGCCGGCGACGGCGAGCAGCGTCCAACCGCGTCCGTCGCCCCGAAGCGACGCGGTCACGGCGAGAACTCGATCCGAGACGGATCTCGAAGACGGCGGCACGGCCCAAAGAAACACCCATCAGGTAAAGATTCTGACGAAACTGGTGGCGTCCGTCCCGACTACCCCGACGACGTCGCCGTCGCTGTCTGCGTCTGCGCCTGCGACTGCGCCTGCTCGAACGTCGATTCGGGAAACAGCGCGGTCACCTGATCGAAGTACAGCGCCTCGATCAGCGCCGCTGCCGGCCCGTTGACCAGGACGATACCGAACTGGTCGACGCTGCCCTCGATCGAGATCCCGGCCTCAGTCGCCTGTGCTTCGAAGGCCGTGATCGCTTCCTGTCGGAGTTGACTCTGTGCTTCTCGGTACTGCTCTCGGGCCTCCGTCTGTGAGATATTCCCCGAATCGAGTTCCGAGCGGATCTCCGATTCGCGCTCCTGTAACTTCTGCTGGTCCGGCTCTACGGCGGCCGCTGCCGTCGAAGCGTCGCCGTTCGTAGCGGTACTGCCCTCTGTTTGTTCGGTCTGTCCCGTGTTACACCCGGCGAGCGTCGCAGCGGCCCCGACTCCGGTGAGTTCCAGAAACCGGCGGCGACCTGTATCGAACTCCATCATATGCGTTTCGGGCTTCGCTTTGGATAACCGTGGCGGAGTGCCCGCCGAAAGCGGCGCCCCAGATCGGTTATACAGAGTTGGGCTGGGTTGTATACGATTCCTTACCGAGGAAACACACGCTGCGGCGCTCACCGGCTACAGTTGCAGTAAAGCAGTGGACTCGGCGGGATTTGAACCCGCGGCCTTCCCCGTGCCAGGGGGATGATCTACCGCTGATCTACGAGCCCTCGCGTACGTCATCAGATACCCTGTTTCCGCTCTTAAGCGCTTCGACTCGTCGGGCGACGCCCGCGGGTCGCAACCCTTTTGTTACCGTCAGTGGTGAATAGAGACGGGAACAGCACGGCCGTAAATCTGACTCGCCGCGTGCTGCGGCTTGGGATTGCGGAAGTGCGATGCGGTCGAAACCGACCGCGTCATATCGCGTATTCTGCGGTCTGTGCCGTTCCAATCTACAACAATGGCACGAATGCACACCCGCCGCCGTGGTTCATCCGGTTCGGACAAGCCGGTGGCAGACGACCCCCCGGAGTGGAGCGACGTCGACCCCGACGACATCGAAGCGCACGTTGTCGAACTCGCAGAGCAGGGCCACGAGCCCAGCCAGATCGGGCTCAAACTCCGCGACGAAGGCGTGAAGGGCGTTCCGATCCCTGACGTCAAAGTCGCGACGGGCAAGAAGATCACCGCGATCCTCGAAGAGCACGACGCGAAGCCCGAGATTCCCGAAGACCTGCGAAGCCTGATGGAGCGTGCGGTTCGGCTCCGCCGCCACGTCAACGAGAATCAACAAGATATGCAGAACAAGCGCGCGCTGCAGAACACCGAGTCGAAGATCCGTCGCCTCGTTGACTACTACCGTGGCGACGAACTCGATGAGGACTTTACTTACACCTTCGACACCGCCGTCAACATCATCGAAGGGTAACGCGTCTCGCAACGCACGATGGCCTCCAGATCCGATCCCACGCCGGCCCCGGACGCCCCCGCTGAGAGCGTCGCATCGACGCTCCAGAGCGCAGGGTTCGTCCGCCTCCTCCCCGGCGCTGACGGGGACGCACTGGCCGCTGCAGGGCTGCTCGCGCGGGCACTCCGCTGCGTCGACGTCCCGTTCCAGGTGCGCGTCGATCCGCTCGGAGCCGACGCGCCGGCGACCGACGAAGGTGTCCTCGTCGCGATCAGCGCCGAACGCAGCGGCGCTGACGTGACGTTCGCGCCAACGGTCGGATCTGCCGCGACCTGCCGCGCCTACGAGGTGGCCTCGAAGGTAGCGGGCGAGGACCCCGATCCGGTGCTATCACTCGCCGGTGTCGTCGCCGCGGGTGCACACCCCGGATCGGTCGCCGAGACGATGCTCGATCGAGCCGAGGCCTCGGAGTCGGTCGATCGTCGCCCCGGCGTCGCGATCCCGACGGCGGACGTCGCCGACGGACTCGCCCACTCGACGCTCTTTCACGCGCCGGTCTCGGGCGATCCGGATGCCGTCGACGAGGCGATCGGATCGCTCGTGGCGGCCGGCGAGGCCGGCGAAGCGATCGGCACGGAACTCGCGTCGTTCGTCGCGCTCGCAGTGGCTGGCGACAGCGAGGCGACCGCCCGGGGCGCCGAGGCAGTCGAACGGGCGTTGCGTCCGTACGCGACGCCAGGGGGTCCGACGGCGACAGTCGGCGGCTTCGCCGACGTACTGAACGCCGCCGCCCGTGAGCGACCCGGAACGGCTGTCGCGCTCGCGCTCGGTCACGGAGCAACCGACGCCGCGCTCGACGCGTGGCGAACGCACGCTCGGATCGTCCATCAGGCCCTTCGAGCGTCCCACACCGGCCGCTACGACGGCGTCTTCGCCGTTCGGAGCGACGTCGGGACCGACGAGGATGCCCGCGTTGCCGGTCGGCTGGGAACGCTCGCCCGTCTAGCCCGCGACTTCCGCTCGCCGGAACCGTTCGTCGTCGCGCTCGGCGAGGGCGTCGCGGCGCTGTCGGCCGTCGAATCCGGTGCGTCCGACGCGGCCGAGACGATCGCCTCGGAATTTGTCGCCGGCGACCGCGCCGCGTGGACCGGGACGCCGACAGAGGCTGTGGTCCGCTTCGATCCGGTCGCGGCCGATGCCGACGTCATCGCCGCGATCAGGGAGGCGATCCGATGACCGGGAGCGACCCCGACACACCGACGGACGGGTCCGACTCGTCGCAGGTCGACGAGCGCGAGACGGCAGAACGCACAGACACGGAACCACAATCGGACGCGGCGCACACCCGTGCGTTGCGGACAGCCCGCCTGCGGACGACACACGCCGACGCCGAGACAGTGGCGGCGGCGCTCCGTCCGGACAACACCGACTCGATGGAGACCACCGCCGAGGGCGACGCCCTCGTGACGACGATCTCCCGCGAGACGACCGGCGGGTTGCAGTCCACGGTCGACGACACCGTGGTCAACCTGACGGTGGCCGACGCCATCGTCGACACTACCCAGACACACAATGAGTGAACGATCAGTCTCGAAGCAAAGAAGCGGAAAGCGATGGTACACCCTCATCGCGCCGGAACAGTTCGACCGGACAGAAATCGGTTCGACGTTCGCGGACGACCCCGAGAAAGTCTACGGCCGAACCGTCGAGGTCACCCTCGGCGACATCACCGGCGATCAGGGCGAAAACAACACGAAACTCACGTTCAAGGTGAACGACGTCGCCAGCGACGCGGCCTACACGGAGTTCATCAAACACGAACTCGCACGCGACTACGTCCGCAGCCTCGTTCGACGTGGGGCCTCGAAGGTCGACGTCGCGATCACGGTACTGACGACCGACGACTACCGGGTCCAACTCCAGCCGGTCGCCTTCACCACGAAGAAGGCCGACCGCAGCCAGGAGAAGGCGATCCGCCGGGTGATGATCGACCTCGTCAGGGAGGCCGCTGCCGAGCGGACGTTCGACGAACTAGTCGACAGCGTCATCGAAGGCCGACTCTCGTCGGCGATCTACGGCGAAGCCAAGACGATCTACCCGCTCCGCCGAGTCGAGGTCCAGAAACTCACCCTCGAAGCGCGGCCCGAAGAGGTCGCCGCCGAGGAGGAGGCCGCCGTCGATGTCGACGAAGAAGACGTCGCCGTCGGCGACGAGGCCTGATTCGGCTGTTCTGTCAGACAACCCCTATTTTGTGCGATGAAGCGACGGCGCGGGATCAGGAGCTACAGCCTCACTTTTCGACGACGATCCTCCCCACCATTCCGGCCTGCTCGTGCGGGATACAGAAGTACTGGTAGGTGCCGGGGACCTCGAAGGTGTGCGACCACGACTCGCCGCTGTCGATGATTCCACCGAACTCCGAGGTGAAGGCCTCTCTGGCGGCCGCCGTCGAGTCGTAGCCGCCGCTGGCGAAGAACGCCGCGTCCTCGGGGATTCCGGAACCGTACGCGGTGACGGTGTGGCCGCGCGAACTCGTGTTCTGCCAGACGACGCTCTCGCCGACGCTGATGATGATCTCTGGGGGGTTGAATGCGACCGCGGTCATCCCGACGTCGTAGTCGTTCGCCGCGCCGGCACCGGAACATCCGGCGAGACCGGCGACTGTCGCCGTCCCCAGTCCGGCTAGGACGTCTCGCCGGGAGAGCTGAGTCCGCTCTCGTTCGCCCGTCGCACGCCGTTCGCTCATAAGGAACTCTCGGGATCCGAGGGGTATATGTCGCGCGGTCTGGCGGCAGACGACTCGGTCCGCCCCCGCGCCGTGGACGTCGCGTCCTGCGACCGGATGTAAAGAGGTAAACCGATCCTCCGAGTCGTCGGCGGTATGAAGCCCCGGTTCGTGGGTCGGTTGGGTCTCGCCGACGCGGTCACGATCTCGAACGCCGCTCTGGGGTTCGTGGCCGCAATCGCCGCGACGGTCGACGTCGAACTCGCGGCCCGGATCCTCCTCCTGGCAGCGATCGCAGACGCGCTCGACGGGGTCGTCGCCCGTCGGCGCGGGGGGACAACAGTCGGCCCGTATCTCGACTCGCTGGCTGACGTCGCGTCCTTCGGCGTCGGGCCCGCGCTGTTGGTGGCGATGGCCGTCGCGGAGACGTGGGGGCTCGGAGCCCCCCACGGCATCGTCGCCGTGCTCGGATCGGCGCTGTTCGTCGCGACAGCGGTGACTCGGCTCGGTCTCTACACGGCGTATGACAGCGGCTCTGCCGAAACCGAGGGTGTCCAGACCACGCTCGCGGCGACCATCGTCGGCGCAACCGTGCTCGCGGGGTTCACGAGTCCGATCGTGCTCGTACCGCTCGTCTACCTGCTCGCCGCGCTGATGCTCGCGCCGATCACCTACCCGGACCTCCACGCGCAGGACGCGGTGGTGATGGGCATCGTTCAGGCTGCGGCGATCCTTCTCGGGGGGCAGATGGGCCGCCAACTGGTCGGCGCGATCGGCGAAGGATTCGCGTACGGACTGCTGTTTCTCGCGCTCTCGTATCTGTTTCTCGGGCCGCGGTTCTACTGGCGTCGCGACTGACTGCGGACGGTACCGCCCTCCGGTTCCGGCGGCCCTACCCGCTCACATCCCCATATCGGCCGCAGCCTCGGGCACCGGGAGGTCGTGCGGTGTCGCGTCGAGTAGTTCCGCGGCGTGATCCAGGGCCATATCGAACCCGTAGTACCGCTCCAGTTCGTCGCCGTCGGCGTCCGGGCGCACTTTCAGCATCGCGTACCCCTCTCGGTTCTGAGCGATAGCGGCCGTACTCCCGTCCGATTCGAAGGCCAGGACCCGCTCGGTCTCGGTCTCGCTGTAGTGTGCGGTGATTCCGTTTGCCGTCGTCTCGCGTTTCGTCATACCACCGCTTGGTCCGCGACACAGTCGAACTTACCGGTTCGGCGTGGGACGCTGGCGCATCCTCGCGATGCCCCGGAAGCGAAAGTGACGTACGAGTCGGGTTCAATGGCCCCACAATGGCGAGGTGGCTTCAGAGCGGCCGGCGTCGGGACCTGTGCGTTCTGCTCTACGACCAGGGACCGGTACGCGGACAGCAACTCAAGACCGCTCTCGAACGGCAGTACGACACCCGACTGGACCCACAGTCCTTTCACGGCAGTCTCGACGCACTGGTGGATCGTGGGCTGGTTGCCGTCGAGACCGAGGGCATCCACGACGTCTACCGGCTGACCGACGCAGGGGCCGAACGGGTGGAAGCACACTTCGCGTGGCTCACGGCGCGGGTCGATAGCGAATCCGAAAGCGGGGCGGATCCCACCGATGCGGGGGGGTGACCAGCCGCCAGCGAGCCGTTGGCCCGGATCTCCCTTTGAAAAGGGGGCGATCACGCCACCTCGCGTGCTTCCCCACGAAGTTTTTTAAGCCGCCCTTCGTAGTGAGTGACACTCCGAATGTCTCAGCAGGAAGAACGTCCCCGAGTCGACGAAGCCGACCTCCAGTGGTGTCACGAGTCGGTCCAGGGAGTTTCTCGCACTTTCGCGCTCACGGTGGACGTGCTCGACGAACCGATGTCGTCGTACATCTGTCTCGGGTATCTCGTCTGCCGGATCGCCGACACCGTCGAAGACGCATCGCACATTCCGCCAGCGGAACAAGCGGGGCTCCTCGATACGTACGACGACGTGCTCGACCCCGCAGACGACACTGCGGCCGACGCCTTCGCGACCGCCGTCGAACCGCACCTTCCCGAGGACGAACTGTCCGACGACTGGGCAGTCGTCCGCGATTCGCCGCGCGTCCTCCGGACGTTCAAGAGCCTTCCCGAGGACGTCCAGGAGGCGATCGTTCCGCCCGCCCGCGAACTGGTCCAGGGGATGGCGACGTTCGTCGAGCGGTACGAAAACGAGGGTGGACTCCGCATCCAGACTCGTAACGAACTCGAGGAGTACTGCTACTACGCGGCCGGCACCGTCGGCAACCTCATTACGAACCTCGTCACGCGCCACGACGTCGCCACCGATCGGCGACAGCGCCTCTACGACACCGCCGAGGAGTTCGGACTCCTGCTGCAACTGGTCAACATCTCGAAGGACGTCTACGACGACTACACCGCCGAAGACAACGTCTACCTTCCCGCCGAGTGGCTCCGAGATGCGGGCGTTCCACAGGAACAACTCGTCGACGACGACCACCGCGCCAGCACAGCATCGGTCGTTCGCCGGACCGCCGAGTTCGCCGGATCGTTCCTCGACGACGCACAGACGTACCTCGAGACCGTCCCGCTGCGCGACGGCAACACCCTCGAAGCGTGGGCGATCCCCTTCCTGCTCGCGGTAGGCACGCTCCGCGAACTCCTCTCGCGCCCCGAGGACGCGCTCTCTTCGACCGGTGTCAAAATCTCCCGCGAGGAGGTACTGGCAGTCGTGAGTGATATGAGCGGGGACCGTGACCGCGACGCGCTTGAGAAACTCCGTGAGGATATCGAGGCGGGTCCATATCATCGGACGCTGTCGAGTGCGGACTGAGACCGGTCGATCGACGGCCCTCGCAACACCGTGCGTTTTTGAGAGGCTTTTTAATCATCGGATCGAAAAGGTCGTCTATGGGTACCGAAGACGCACACGATGACCACGGACACCACCTCCCGGCGGTCGAGGACTGGCCCCGGGGGTTCGGTGAAGCCAGTTGGTGGCCGTTCGTCACAGCATTCGGTGCGGCCGGCGTCTACGTCGCGGCCGCACTGTACATCCTCGGCCGGGGCGACAGCGCGATCGTCGGCCCGCTGGTCGGTCCCGCCGCGCTGGTCGCGACGATCGGCATCTTTCTTGTCGGACTGTACGGCTGGACGTATCACGCGTTCGTCGTCAAGTTCTGGTCTCGGGACGCGAGCGCCCAGAGCGCGAACAAACTCCGCTGGGGAATGCTCGCGTTCCTCGGCTCCGAGTTGGCGACGTTCGGCGGCCTGTTCGGCTACTACTTCTACATCCGCACGGGCGATTGGGAATCGATCTTCGTCGGCATTCCGGAACTGACGGGGTCACTCGTCCTCATCAACACGACCCTGCTAGTGCTGTCGTCGGTCACGCTCCACTACGCACACATCGCCATCCGGAAGAACGAGCGACGCAAATTCATCGGCGGACTCGCGGCGACGCTCCTCCTCGGGGTCGTCTTCATCGGTGGGCAGGTCTACGAGTACTACGAGTTCATCATCCACGAGGGATTCACGATCACGTCGGGGTTCTTCGGGTCGGCGTTCTTCGGCCTCACGGGGCTACACGGACTGCACGTCAGCCTCGGTGCGGTGCTCCTCGGTATCGTGTTCGTGCGCGCCCTGCTGGGACAGTACTCGGCCGCACGCCACGTGTCCGTGAGCACGGCGTCGATGTACTGGCACTTCGTGGACGTCGTCTGGATCTTCCTCGTCGTCGTTCTCTACGTCGGTGCGGAAGTCGGCGCCTGAGCGCGCTGGTCCGCTTTTGCAGTTCCCACCCTGTCTCTGAGTCCCAATTATCCTGACTACACCGGTTGAAAACCCTCTGCGACACCGTTTCCTCACAGCACTCGTCGCCGCAGAGCGCCTCGGCCGGCGACGGCACGCAGCCTAAAAATTATCACTCGACGGAAACGGGCAGGCGCCGAACGCAGGTCACTGCGAGACGCGGTGGAGGTGTTCGGCATCGATGTCGAGTCTGATCCGATCACCAGCGGAGACGTTCTCGTGACGGCTCGCTTCGACGGTGACTTCGGTCCCATCGGTGAGCGTGGCAATCGCCTGGACCCGTTCTCCCAGGTAGAACACGTTCTCGACCTTGGCCTCGATGGGCCCCGTGCCGAGGCGGAAGTCGTCCGGACGGACCGCGAGCGTCGGTGACCCGGTACCGGGGAACTCCGGAGCGTCGATCTCCGCGAATCCGAAGTCGATCGCGCTATCGGTCACCGTCGCCGTGAGGAGGTTCGAGGTTCCGATGAAATTGGCGACGAACTCGTTGGCGGGCGACTCGTAGATCTCGGTGGGGGTACCCACCTGTTCGAGGACGCCGTCGTCCATCACGGCGATCTGATCGCACATCGACATCGCCTGCTCTTGATCGTGCGTGACGTAGAGTGTCGTCACCCCGAGTTCCTCGAGGAGGTCGCCCAGTTCCTTCCGGAGACTCTGCTTGAGTTTCGCGTCGAGTCCGGTCATCGGCTCGTCGAGCAACAGGAGTCGGGGTTCGATGGCCAGCGCCCGAGCGAGGCCGACCCGCTGCTGTTGCCCACCCGAGAGCGTCGTCGGATCGCGGTCGGCTAGTTCGGGGATATCGAGCAGTTCCAGCAGTTTCTGGGCGCGCCCGCGACGCTCGGTCTTACCGACGCCGTGCATCCGCGGCCCGAACGTGACGTTCTTCAACACGCTCATCGTGTCGAAGAGGGCGTACGACTGGAAGACGAGCCCAACGTTTCGGTTCTCCGGCGGAACGTGGGTGACGTCGTCGCCGTCGTAGGCGATCACGCCCTCGTTAGGCGTCTCGAAACCGGCCGTGAGTCTGAGCGTGGTGGTCTTTCCGCAGCCGCTCGGACCGACGATTCCCATCACCTCGCCGTCCTCGATGGTCAGCGAGAGGTCGTCGACGGCGGTGGTCGAATCGAAGCGTTTCGTGACGCGTTCGAGTGAAACGTCCGACATAACTTATGACTCCTGTCCGGTCGAACGGTGGCCGATCAACTGGAGGGCGATCGTCACGCCGGCGATGAGGAGGAAGAACACCGACACCGCCGCCGCAGCGTTGAGAAACGAACTGTTCGTGATGTTCTTGAAGAGAAACAGCGACAGCGGGGGGGTTCCCTTCGAGTAGACGATGTACGAGAAATTGAACTCCGCGGCTGCGAGCGTCCAGGAGATGATCGATCCGGCGATGATCCCGGTCCGCGCGCTGGGGACGATGACCGTCAGGAACGTCCGCGGCCAACTCGCCCCGAGACTCCGCGCGCTCTCTTCGATCTGCTGGAGATCCATCGATTCGAAGCTCGACTGGACGGCCATCACCATATACGGCGCTTTCAGCAGCGAGTAGCCGATGATCAGTGCGACCCCGGACGTCGAGAGTTTGGGATACGTCCGGAGGAAGGCGATCCCCAGAATGATGCCGGGAGCCAGCGGGAGAATCGCGAAGACGTTGAGTAGATCTCGGCCGGGGAACTCATAACGCGCGATGGCGTACGCTATGGGCACGCCTGCGACGAGGTTGATCACCACTCCGCCGAGGGCGAGTCCCACGCTGTAGAACAGCGAGGAACCGATCGACACGTCCGCGCCGATGTCGTTACCGAAGATCACGGCCTCCCAGTTCGCCGTCGTGACGACCCCCCGTGGGAGGACGCCCGCCCAGTTCGTGGCGAACGAACTCACGAAGGTGAGCACGACGGGGAGTGCGAGAAAGAGGACAGTCGCGATCAGGACTGCCGTCACTGCTCCGCGACCGAACCGGGCCGAGAGGCTCGCACCGCCGATACGGTCGGCTCCGGCCATCAGATGGTCACCTCCGCACTCGTGTATCGGAGCGAGAGCATCGTGAACGCGAAGACGAAGACGAACCAGACCGCCGCCATCGCCGACGCCTGCGCGATATTGAAGCCGTTGGCGAGTTCGCGGTTGATCTGCAGGGTCCAGACGAGCAGACTTTTCAGGATGAGAATGGTCCCGAAGATGGCCAGCGCCGTCCGGAACACCAGAATAAACGCGCCGATGAGCCCCGGTTTGATCTGTGGGAGCGTTACGTACCTGAACGTCTGCAGCGGCGTCGCCCCAAGACTCCGTGCGGCCTCCTCCGCGTCGGTGTTCACCTCCGCGTACGTCCCGCGAAGTAGCAGCATCGCCCGCGGGATCATCGAGTACAGATACGCGAAGAAGAGCCCGAGGACGCTCGTCGCGACCGCGAGACTGGAGGGCGCGCGCCCGCCGAGGAACGCGAGGACGTTCGTCAGCACGCCCGTGTTTCCGAAGAGGATGATGATCATAAACGCCGCCACGATCCCGGGGAGGCTGTTCGGGAACGACAGCACGGTCACCAGTACCTGTTCACCCGGAAGGTCGTACTTTTCGAGGGCGTGAGCGACCGGCACGGCTACAGAGATGGACGCCAGCGTCGTTACGATGGCGAACCAGAGCGAGTTGAACGCGACCTGCCGGTAGTATGGATCTGCGATCAGCCTCCGGTAGGAACTGAGCGTGAACCCTTCGGTGACGAACTGCGATTCGGAGACGCTGATCCGGAACATCTCGACGAGTGGGAAGAATCCCGAAAACGTTACCAGCAACAGGAACGGCACGCAGAGCGCAACGATTCGTCGGAGTTCGCGCTGTCGCTCCGAACGCGGCGCGATCAGTGTCTCGAAAAATCCGGTCACACGGCGTCGCGTCCGGGTGCCGAGCGTCTCGGCGTCAACGGACATCTTACAGATTTGCGCCGCGGGTGATCTCCTGGATGACCGACTCCTGCTTTTCCACGAGCGTCGCGTAGTCGACCTGGAACTGTGTCTCCTTGTAGCGACTCTGCGACGGGAACTCGGGTGGCATCTCCAGTTCCGGGGCCCGGATCGGACGGACGAAGGCGTCGAGGAACTTCCGCTGGCCCTCGAGTGAGAGCACGTAGTCCATAAAGAGCTTGCAGGCGCCCGGGTTCGGCGCGCCATTCAGCATCGCGTACCCGTACGGCTGATTGAACGCACCCTTGTTTCCGTTCTTCCCTTTGAGGAGGGCGAGTCCGACGTTTTCCTCGGGGAGGTCGGAGTTGTTGTACTTGAGGTCCAGTCCGGAGTAGTCATAGCGGATGAACGTCGCGTATTCGCCTTTCGTGAACTGCGCGAGGAAATTATCGGTGAACTCCGCGCCGCCCTGTTGAATCTGCTTGTAGTAGTCGATCACCGGCTGGAGATTGTCGAGGCTCCCGCCGCGGGCGTTGTTGATCGAGAGCGCGCAGGCCAGGCCGACGGCGGCCTGTGGCGTTTGGAGGGCCAGATCCTGCATAATCTCGGGCTTGAGCAGGTCCTCCCACGTCTTCGGCGGCTCGATGCCGCGCTCCTCGTAGATGTCTTTGCGGTAGGTGACCGCGGTGGTCATCCGTCGCGTCGCGGTACAGTGGCCGTTGTCCGTCTTGAGTTTCTCCGGGACTTTGTCCCAGTTTGCTGGCTTGTACGCCTGCGTCAGCCCGTCGTTCATCGCCTGCACCGCGAAGGTGTATCCGCCGTTGAACGCCGAATGCGTTGGATTCTGCGCGTGGGACCGAGCGTCCTTCAGCGCCTCGCCCGACGACCGATCGTCGTCGTTGAGTTGGACCCCGTACTGCTGCTTGAACTGCTTCATCAGGGCGGGCCAGTTCGACCAGCCGGACTGAACCGCGTACACGTAGAGCTTCTTCGGCGGCTCGGGGAAGTTGGCCGCGTTCACCGTCGTCTGATAGTCGCCGAATCCGACATCGTACGTCTTTGCGCTAGAGGTGGTCGTCGACTGACTCCCAGTGGTTTCTGTGGAACCGCTCGTGTCCGTCGCGGTGCTTCCGCCGCCACCACCACCTGAACAGCCAGCCAGTCCGCCTGCGAGCGCTGCGGCCGACCCCGCGAGGAGTCGGCGTCGAGAATAGTTCGAATCGTCCATATGGACACCAATATCAAGTAAAATTTCTCACTTGAATGTTGATATGTTACCTCTGATTGACGCTTATCGCTATGAAACGTAATGTGATTATATAGACAAACTTGCGCTATCATCTAGCTCGCCTATCCGAGCGCCGGCGTGTCGGCTCGGCAGTCGTAGCCTGTGGTCGCTCCGACGAACCAGACCTGTTTTTATCGTCCGTCGCCCGAAATGATTTATGAGCGACGAGTCAGACGACCCGACGGTGCCGATCGTGTGTGAGGCCTGCGAGACGACCTCGAGCGTTCCGCTCTCGGAACTCCGTGAGTCGCTCGACGCCCACAACGAGAAGCGCCACGACGGCGAAGAGATCGCGCAGGTCGATCCGGTGTTCGCCGACGCACTCGCAGACGCTGTCGCCGACGACCTCGGACTGCTGGATGAGGAGTCCTGAAACGTCGGCGATGTTGAGCGCGCCGCTGGGGGAATGGCTCTATTCCAGCAGCGTGTGAACCGGTTCGCCCCACCCACCCTACGAATGGTTTCGCGCGCTTTATCATCGCGGCCGCACAGATCAGCATATGCTCACCTTCATCGGTCTCGGACTGTACGACGAGCGCTCAATCACCGTCGAGGGTCGCGAGGCGCTCGCCAGCGCCAACCGGGCCGCTGCGGAGTTCTACACCAGCCACCTCGTCGGCGCGACAATCGACGAACTCGCATCGTACCACGACCTTGACATCGACGTCCGCGACCGGGCCGGCGTCGAGCAGGAACCGGACGACCTCCTCGGCGCCGCCGAAGACGAACACGTCGCCTTCCTCACCGCTGGCGATACGATGATCTCGACGACGCACGTCGACTTACGACTCCGCGCTATCGAGCGTGGGATCGAGACGCGCGTGATTCACGGCGTAACGGCCCAGACCGCTGCAAGCGGCCTCACCGGACTCCAGAACTACCGGTTCGGAAAGGCCGTCACGCTCCCGTTCCCGTACGCCCACGGCGCAGGCGGCGTCCCGCAGAGCGTCGTCGACTCCATCGAAGCGAACCGCGAGCGCGGCCTCCACACGCTCGTGTACCTCGACATCAAGGCCGAACGCGAGGAGTATATGACCGCCGACGTCGCGGCCGAGATGCTTGCCGACGGCTGGACGGACGCCCTCGGCGTTGCGGTCGCACGCGCCGGGAGTCCGGAACCGACTGTCGCGGCGGACCGGCTCTCCGTGCTCGCGGACCGGGAGTTCGGTGAACCGCTACACCTCCTCGTTATTCCCGGCGACCTCCATCACGTCGAGTCTGATGCGCTCGCGACGCTCGGCGGTGCTCCGGAGGACGTTCTCATCAAAAACGAAGTGTAGGGAAGAGACGGAACGAGTCGGACCCATCGAGAACGAGACCGAAGCGCGCCGAGCGTCCTCTTGCCGGTTCAGCGGGGTCTCGTGGCGTCCGCAACCGGTGACTCACTCGGCGTCACGGTGGTCTCCCGGCGCTGGACCGACAGGTGAGTATGGTTGAACCCCGTCGGTGATTTGAGTCCGTAGCCGACGAGCCGATCCGCCCCAATGTGGCCGATCCACACGAGCGCGACGAGGATGACAGTCGGCTCGCCGACCCCGTATCCCACCGCACCGACCACGGTTGGGACGGTGTAGGTGTGCGCAAAATTGTACACGAGACTTCCGATCCGCGGGCCGCTGAGGTAACCGAGCATCGACAGATCTGGAGCGAGTGCGAGAACGAGCAGCAACCAGAGCGGCCCGCCAGAGAGATAGTAGCCACCGAGTGCGACAGCCAGCGCTGCAGCCCCCTCGATCCTGAGTACTGTTCGTGGGTTCATACGGTGCTAAAGTCGGCTCGGAGCAAAAACGATGCGGTCGCACTGCCGAAAATCGCCGTCAGACGCCTCGACGGTTCAGTCCGAGCGAGGACTCGAGGTCGTACTCGTCCCCGGTGAGCATATAGAGGACGTCCTCGATGACCGTCAGCAGTTCCGGAACCTCGCGGACGACGAGGTAGGTGATGGCGACGAGGACGACCACCGCAAGCACCTGGCTGATGATCCGATCGGAAATAAAAAACGAGACCATATACGGGTCCGTAGAGCCGAACAGCAGCATAATCTCGTCGACGAACCACTGCATATACTGCTTGCCGAACATTATCGTGATGAACGTGGTCCGCAGGAGGTTCAGGCCGTAAATGATAGGCACGGCGATCGCCAGTCCCCGGAGTTTTCGCCGGAGGGGTGCTTTCACCGCGGCGATGAGGCCGCCGAAGATGGCGATGCTCCCGAGGCCGGTACACGCGAGCACGACTGAGACGGTCAGTCGGTGGTCGCCGTCGTAGAAGAGGAACGTGTTGGTGTAGCCCTGTTGGCCCACGATCATCTCCGGCGTGTAGCCGAGCGCGTGTACGAGTGCACCCGTCTGTGCGGCGACGACCTCCATCAAGTATCCCCGTGGAGCGGGCATCGAGACGCCGAACAGCGAGAATGCAGGGATCGTCTCGAAGGGGAGGTAAATCAGTCCCATCGCGGCGACAGCACGCGAGAGAACGAACAGCGTACTCCGGCCGTTCCACAGGAGATAGCCAGTGTACAGCGACGCGGGAACCGCCGCGACGGAGAGGACACCCTCGACGTAACTCTTCTGCTCGAATGCGAAGTGGGGGACCAACTGGAGCCAGAAGACGGCGAAGCCGACCCACGCGGCCGTCGTGAGGACCCGCGCGAGCCGTTCGTTTCGATCCTCCGAGAGCACACCGACGCCGAAGAGGAGGATCACGGCCCACGCGAGCGAATCGGAGAGCAGGCCGGGCATAGGCGTGAGAATGCGATTGAGGAATAAATCCCTTGTCGTTCCGTGCGCCGACGACGGACGGCCGTCGAATCGGGACGGCCGAGTGAATCCGGCGGACCGTCTCTCTGGTCCGATCAGATCCAGAAGGCACCTTCTCCGATCCGATCAAATTCAGGGAGCGTCTTTTTCGCTCCGTTCAGATCCAGGAGACTCTCTCTTCGATCCTGTTCTCGCCGAGGTCGGTGATGACGCGCAACGGAACCTCCCGGGTGGGCTGGGCTCCGTAGTTGGCAAACGTCGACGGGAAGACGACCCGTTCACCGTGCAATCCCGCCTCCGCGACCGAACGGGCATCGTCGGTGACGTCGGCATTCGTGTTGCTCTCCTCGATGGTCCCCCGCTCTGCGTACTCGGTTTCGACGACGCCAGGCCACAGGGCCGTGACCGGGACTCCCTGGTCCGTGACTCGTGTCGGAGTGCCTGTGAAAAGGACAGCACGGACGACTTCGCCCCGGCGTGCACCGCCTTCTTCGGAATGGGGAAGAAGGCCGCCAACGATGCGGTCTCGGGATCAGAGCGATCCGGGCCGAACCGATGCCTCGGCCGCTCGCAGCGCAACTCAGGCTTCGAGAATCTCGATCTCGTGGCCGTCTTGGTCCGTCGTGAACGCGTACCGGTCGCCGCAGGACTCGGGGTCACGGTAGTCCTCGGCACCGCGCTCGAGAAGCGTCTCCCAGTAGTCGTGGAGGTCGTCGGCGCGGACACAGAGATGTCCCCACGCGTCGCCCATCGTGTACGACCGACCGTCGTAGTTGTACGTGAGTTCGACGGTCATCGCGGCGTCGGAGGCGCCCGCTGGCTTCATAAAGTAGTTCGCGAACGTGTCGGACTCCCAGCGACCGTCGGCGACGTACTCGAACTTCCGGGTCCAGAACCCCAGCGCCTCGTCAGCGTCCTCGACGCGGATCATCGTGTGATCGAGGCTCCACGTCGGCAGGTCGGCGTCGCGCTTGACGATCTCGACCTCGTGGCCGTCGGGGTCTTTCACGAATGCGTAGCGGCCGCCGCAGGACTCGGGATCGCGGTAGTCGTCGACGCCCTCGTCCATCAACTGCTCGTAGTGAGATTCGAGTTCGCCCTCAGGGACGCGGACGGCGATGTGGCCCCAGGCGTCGCCCATCTCGTAGGTGCGGTCGTCGTGATTGTAGGTGAGTTCGAGCATCGCCCCCTCCTCGTGCATCTCCTCGGGGCCGAGATAGACGTTGGTGAAGGTGTCCGCTTCCCAGCGACCTTTCTCCTCGTAGTTCAGGTGGGTCGTGTACCAATCGAGCGACGCCTCGAGATCTTCCACCCGCATCATCACGTGATCGAGCACTCCGGACATAGACGGACCTTCGAGTGCCGCGGTGAAAAAGGGTGCCGAACGCGGCCACCCTCGTTCCGGCGCCGAAGTACCGCGGTTCAGTCTCATTCGCTCGCAACGCCGCTTGCGACGCGCCCGCTCGTCGAGTCGTCAGATGGACCGTCCGCTCTCAGCGGATCATCGAACGGAGTCCGGGCCAGTATCCCCACCAGACGACGACGAGGAGCGTGAGCGTCGCCAGCGGCCACGCCGTCCGATTCGGCTGGATAGAGAAGCCCCAGGCGAGTCGCACCTGGGCGATTGCGGCGACGACGAGGAGCCCCACCGTGACGCGGCAGTCCTCGCGCCCGGTCCGCCATCCGATTACGGCGCTCGCGAGCGCGAGGGCGTAACAGCCCACCGACAGCGGCCACGCGAGGATAAATTCGGGAAGCCCGCGCGTGTACACGAACAGGAAATCGAAGAGCGAGACCATCGACAGCGGATTCGTGTTCACGAGTCCCCACGCGAAGAGGAACGTGGCGTCGCGAGCGGTGAACACTTGGATCGACCAGGGCAACAGGAGTGGCGCGAACAGGACGGCAACGCGAACGGTAGCCCGCGGCCCGGGCGTCCGTTGCGAGGCAGCGCGCGATTCATTGTCGGCCTGGCCCACGGGCACTCACTTCCGCGCGATGACGCGCATTACGTCTTCGTCCTGGAGCTCGTGGTCGCGACCGACCTGCTGTTCGTCGTGTTTCGCACTCGGGCCGGAGACCCGGGCGAAGCGGAACCGCTCGTCGAGAGTGCCGCCCAGTTTCCTGAGTGCGTCGTTGACGGTGTTCTCGCCTTCCATCAGGACCAGCGGTTCGTCGTAGTCCACGCCGCGGCCGGGCTTATCCATATAGACCCGGATGAGGCCCAGTTCACCCCAGAGTTTCTCTATGAGCGCGTCGAGACCCTTCTCGGCCTCGGCGCTGATGAACGTCGCCTCCTCGGGATCGACGCCGACTTCCCGGAGGTCTTCCTCCACCGTGGGGAGGTAGTCGCGGTCGATCAGATCTGCCTTGTTGACCGCGACGATCGACGGCAGATAGACGCGATTGTTCATAATACCGTCGATGAGTTCGTCGATCGTGATGTCTCCGCGGATGGTCACGTCGGCGTTGACGTACCCGTGTTCGCGGAGGACGCTCGCGATAGTGTCGCTGTCGAGGGTGACGTCGTCGGAGGTCGTCACCTGGATCCCACCCTTGCCGCGCTTCGAGATGGTGATGTTCGGGGGCGAGGTGTCCAGGCGGATCTTGTTGTTGTAGAGCTCCTGTGCGAGTCGCTCGTAGCGCTCGATCTCGAACACCGAGAGCAGGAACACTACGAGGTCGGCAGTCCGGACTACCGAGAGGACCGCCTTACCGTCGCCGCGGCCACCGGCGGCTCCCTCGATCAGTCCCGGCACGTCGAGGATCTGGATGTTCGCCCCGTTGTGCTTCAGCATCCCGGGGTTGACGTCGAGCGTCGTGAACTCGTACTCGCCGACCTCGCTGTCGGCGTTCGTGAGCGCGTTGATGAGTGTCGATTTGCCGACGCTGGGGAAGCCGACGAGCGCGACGGTCGCGTCGCCGGTCTTCTCCACCGCGTATCCGTGCCCACCGCCACTCGAGGACTGGTTCTCGAGTTTCTCTTTCTTCTCCGCGAGCTTCGCCTTCAGCCGACCGATGTGCTCCTCGGTGGCTTTGTTGTAAGGCGTGTTCGCGATCTCCTCGCGGAGGTCGTCGATCTCGTCTTCCAGTCCCATCGGTTATGTTTCGACGACCTGCGTCGAAAAAGCTGTTCTTTCCGCGCGGTCCCCACCCGCAGAGGAGGTCGGAGGAATCGAAGCCCTTTGTATCATCGGGCCCGTAGACCAGTGTAATGGACGCTGAACCGGGTCTGTCTGAGCAGTATCGGATGGCGAGCCCCTGGCCGCTGTTCATCGCGCTAGGGATCCCGATCGCCGAGCTTGGAATCCTCTTCAACCTGTTGCCGCTCGCCGTCGGTGGACTGCTGTTGTTCGGCGGGAGCGTCGCCGGGATGGCGACCGAATCGGGCTACGCGCGGACGCCGTGGCGAGCGCTTGTCGTCGTCGCGGTCCCGCTGGCGGCGCTTGGTGCCGGATTCGCCTTCACCCCGATCAACCTCCCGAACCGCGGTTTCGCGATCGTCGCGGCTGCCGCCATCCTGCTGGCCGCGGGACTCGTCGGCACCGCGTTCAAAACGAGCAGCGACCCCACGTACTGAGGTCCGGTTCGCCAGAGCAGCCGGGGCTGCGCGTGAAACGAATCAGATAACGGGCGATTCGGCCGGAGACCCGAAACCAACAAACTATTTCATTCTCCACTGTTAGGCTGAGGTATGGCGAACAAGATCTTCGACCGGGATACGCTCTTGGACCTCACGGTCAACATCATCCCGCTGTTCATCATCGGCTTCTTCGTCGTCGCCTTCGTGGTGCTCACGCCGTTCGGAATCGAACCGCTGGCGTCGGCGATCCAGTTCGGACTCCTGGCGGTTCCGTTCGTCTTGCTCGCGGTTCTGACGTACTTCGCCGGGCGCGCTGTCGCTGGAGCTGAGAAGTCCAGTGATGTGTACCTCCCCGGGCAGGCGAGCGTCCGCGGCGCCGAACCGCTCGAGGAGTTCGACGACACGCCCGAATCGCTCGACGAGAATCAGACCGACGCCGTCGAAGGCGAGACCAGCGCCGACGACCACTGACGACACGGCCGCCTCCGTCTCGCCGGGCACATCCCACCTCTCCGCCGCCCACCCTGCTATTCGGGTTGGTTCCTTCTCCGTCTCCCGTTTTCGTTCGGCTCATCGGCTGACACTTCGTGCCGACTGGCCCCGTCCCGAACCTTTCATTACCTTTCGTTCCTCAGAGGGACCTATGCAGGTCAACGGACAGCTCGCACTGACGGTCCTGATGGGGATTTTCCTCGTGGCCGTCGCCGCGTGGCTGGCGCGGATCGAGAACTGGCGGTCGTACAGCCCGATCGGGGGCGGTGGTGCGCTCGGACAGCAGGAAGGATACGTCTCGAGAGAGAAGCCATCCGGGCTCATCCGCTGGCTCACGACGGTCGATCACAAGGACATCGGACTGCTGTACGGCACCTATGGTCTGATCGCGTTCGTGGTCGGCGGACTGATGGTCACGGTAATGCGACTCGAACTGATCGATCCGGGGATGTCGTTCATCTCTAATCAGTTCTACAACTCGCTGCTCACGAGCCACGGCATCACGATGCTGTTCCTCTTCGGGACGCCCATCATCGCGGCGTTCGCAAACTACCTGGTGCCGCTGCTCATCGGCGCAGACGATATGGCGTTCCCGCGGGTCAACGCCATCGCGTTCTGGCTGCTCCCCCCGGCGGCGCTGCTCATCTGGGCCGGGTTCTTCCCCATCCCGAACCTCGTCCCGGCGCAGACCGCCTGGACGATGTACACGCCGCTGTCCGCAGGAGTCGGTGCCGGGACCCAGGCCAACGCCGGCGTCGACCTGATGCTTCTCGGACTCCACCTCACTGGCGTCTCGGCGACGATGGGGGCGATCAACTTCATCGCGACCATCTTCACCGAGCGGGGTGACGACGTCTCGTGGGCGAACCTCGATATCTTCTCGTGGACGATCCTTACGCAGTCTGGACTGATCCTGTTCGCCTTCCCGCTTCTCGGCAGTGCGCTCGTGATGCTCCTGTTCGACCGCAACTTCGGCACGACGTTCTTCACCGGTGAGGGCGGAGCGATGCTGTGGCAGCACCTGTTCTGGTTCTTCGGCCACCCCGAAGTGTACATCCTGGTGTTGCCGCCGATGGGAATTGTCAGTTATGTGCTCCCACGGTTCGCGGGCCGTCGGCTGTTCGGCTTCAAGTTCGTCGTCTACTCGACGCTCGCGATCGGCGTCCTCTCGTTCGGCGTCTGGGCGCACCATATGTTCGCGACGGGAATGGACCCCCGGCTTCGCGCCTCGTTTATGGCCGTCTCACTTGCGATTGCGATACCGAGCGCGGTGAAGACGTTCAATTGGATCACGACGATGTGGAACGGGCGGGTCCGGTTGACCACGCCGATGCTGTTCTGCATCGGCTTCGTCTCGAACTTCATCATCGGTGGTGTCACCGGTGTCTTCCTCGCGTCGATCCCGGTGGACCTGATCCTTCACGACACCTACTACGTCGTGGGACACTTCCACTACATCGTGATGGGCGCGATCGCGTTCGCCGGTTTCGCGGGTCTCTACTATTGGTACCCGCTCTACACCGGTCGGATGTACCAGAAGACGCTGGGCAAGGCGCACTTCTGGCTCTCGATGGTTGGGACGAACATCACGTTCTTCGCGATGATCCTGCTCGGATACGGCGGGATGCCGCGTCGCTACGCGACGTACCTCCCGCAGTTCGCGACGCTCCACCAGGTCGCGACGCTCGGGGCACTGATCCTGTTCGTCGGGCAGGTCATCTTCGTGTGGAACTTCGTCCAGTCGTGGCTCGAAGGCCCCAAGGTCGAGGACGGCGACCCGTGGAACCTCCGCGAATCGGGCCTCTACACCGCCGAGTGGGACTGGTACGACCAGAAAATCAAGACGGCAATCGCCGACGGTGGCGAGGAGGACGACTCAGTGCTGACCGACGGCGGCGAAGAAGAGTCAGCCCGAGCCGACGACGGCGACGCCGACGCAGACTGACGACGATAACCGCTCGATCCGCGCTTTAGGACATCGACCAGAAATTCGACTGGCGCATTCCGATACGGTTCTCCGACGATCAGACGACGAGAACGATCCCTGTTGCGAACATCAGCACAACGACCGCGGCGAGGATGATCCCGAGGAGATCTCGATCGCTCATACCCCACGTTCGCCGCCGTCGGGCAAAGATCCGTCGGTCTCCCGGGTACGCCAGAACGGGCCGTTTAAGCGCTCGCGAGCCCCACATCCGATGTGACCGAACGGGAGGCCGAGGCCGGCGCGGGTGCACAATCCAACGAGGAGGGAGTCGGCGGATCGACCACGGCGGGCCGAGACGGGTCCCGGTTCGTTATCCAACTGTACGCCGCGCTCGTCGGCGTCGGGGCGACGGCCGGCCTACTGACCGGAACGTTCGTCGAGGGACTCACTGCGCCGCGGTTTCTCTTTCTCGTGCCGCTCCCGCCGACGCCTGTCGGATTCGCGCTATATGGGGGACTCACGCTCGCGCTCGTTCTCGGCGTCCCGCTCGCGCTGGTGGTCTACGTCTCCCAGTCGATCGACGCCGAGTGAATACGGTCTTCGAGGCCGAAGAGATGGCGAACAGCCGGCAGGCAGCAGTCTCACGACGGCGTGCCGGACACCCGCCGACCGGCGTGGGATCGCTGGTCACGTCATCGGGGCGGTGGTCCCCCCATCTGATATGAACCTTCGTCCGCGCAGCATCCGTGCCCCGCGACCCTTTTTATTCCGGGCGGCTATAGACTCGATCGATGGACGTAGACGAACACGCCGAGGAGCTCGCCTCCGCCCTCGGTGTAGACAAAGCGGAGGTCAAAGACGACCTGAAGAACCTCGTGTCGTACAGCGTCCCAATCGACGAGGCGAAACAGAGCATCCGCCGGAAGCACGGCGGCGGCGACGGGAGCGACGCGACGCCGACAACGAAGGACGTCGCTGCGGTGACGCACGGGGACGGCAACGTCACTGTCACCGTTCGCGTGCTCTCTGTCGGCCGCCGCTCGATCAGGTATCAGGGCGACGAACAGGTCATCCGCGAGGGCGAGTTCGCGGACGCAACCGGAAAAATCTCTTACACCGCCTGGGAGGACTTCGGGTTCGAGCCCGGCGACTCGATCACAATCGGTAACGCCGGCGTCCGCGAGTGGGACGGCGAACCCGAACTGAACATCGGCCAGTCGTCGACGGTCGCGCTCGAAACCGACCCCGTCGAAGTCTCCCACGAGGTCGGCGGCGACACCGGCCTCGTCGAACTCCGTCCCGGAAACCGCGGCCGGAACGTCGAGGTTCGCGTGCTCGAAGCGAACGAACGCGTTATCGACGGCCGGAACGGCGAGACGACGATCCGTGAGGGCGTCGTCGCCGACGAGACGGGACGGTTGCCGTTCACCGACTGGGAGGCCCGCTCGGAACTCCGAGAGGGCCACGACTTCCGGTTCGAGGAGGTGTACGTCCGTGAGTTCCGTGGCGTGCCGCAGGTGAATCTCTCGGAGTTCACGACCGTCACGCCGCTGGCCCGCGAAGTCGACGTCGACGACGAGGCCCCGCGGATGCGAATCGCCGAGGCAGTCGGCTCCGGTGGCCTCTTCGATGTCGAACTCTTCGGCAACGTCCTCGAAGTCCGCGACGGCTCCGGGCTCATCGAACGGTGTCCCGAGTGCGGACGCGTCCTCCAGAACGGCCAGTGCCGCACCCACGGCGAGGTCGACGGCGAGGACGATATGCGCGTCAAAGCCATCGTCGACGACGGAACGGGGACCGTGACGGCGATTCTGGGTCGGGAGTTGACCGAGGAACTGTACGGTGGCACGCTCGAGGACGCGATGACGGCAGCCCGCGATGCGATGAGCAAGGAGGTCGTCGCCGACGAGATCCGCGAGCGCGTCGTCGGCCACGAGTATCGAGTCCGGGGAAACCTCTCGGTGGACGAGTACGGCGCGAACGTCGAGGCCAGCGAGTTCGAGCGTGCGGACGACGACCCCGGAACGCGCGCAACGGAACTCCTGACGGAGGTGCAGCTATGAGCGACGCCCCACAGAGTCGCGAGGTCGCCCGCCGCGTCTTCGCGGCCGAGTTCGACGACGCGACCCTTTCGTACTCGGAGGGCGACGAGGAGCGCGCCCCGAACTACGTGGTGACCCCGACGGGCGCGCGAACCAACCGCCTGTTCGCCGTCGGCGCGCTCACCGAAGTCGACCAGGTCACCGACGATATCGTCCGCGGACGGATCGCCGACCCCACGGGCGTCTTCGTCAGTTACGCCGGACAGTACCAGCCGGATGCGATGGCCTTCCTCGAACGCGCGACGCCCCCATCGTTCGTCTCTCTGACGGGGAAGGCCCGGACGTACCAGCCGGAGGACTCCGACCGCATCTACACTTCAGTTCGCCCGGAGAGCCTCAACGAGGTCGACGCCGACACCCGGGACCGCTGGGTCGTTGCGGCCGCAGAGGCGACGCTCGAACGCGTCGCGACGATGACCGCAGCGCTCGACATAGACGCCCGGGGCGACCAACTGCGTGCCGAACTCGAGTCCCGCGGCGTCGACGACGCGCTCGCGCAGGGAGTCGCCCTCGCCATCGACCACTACGATCCCACCGAGCACTACCTCGAAACCGTCCGGCGTATAGCGATCCAGGGGCTGGAACTCGTCGCCGGCGAACGCGAGACCGTCGACAGCCTCGATGTCGCCCCCGACGAGAACGGCCCCGACACGCTCGGCCCGCTCCCCTCGGTCGACGCGGCGCCGGCCGCTGCCGACGGCGTGATCGCTTCGACCGTCGGCGAGACGGACGACACACCGACGGACGCGACGACAGAAGTGACAGACGACGTGGAGGCAGTCGGATCCAATACCGACGCCAGCGCCACGGGCGCGGGGAATGCAGTCAGCGCTGACGACGCTTACGAATCTGTGTCTCCGTCGGATTCGTCCGGATCCGACTCCAGAGAGGGGACTCCGAGCAGCATCGAATCGGACATCGATGCCGACTCGACACGAACCGAGCGCGGGACGTCCGCAGACGAGCCGTCTGCCGACGAACCGTCCGCTTCGGAGGCCGCAGACGCTGAAGACGGCTCTATGGGCACTGCGACCGCGACCGACGAAGCCGAAGCTGAATCCGGTTCCGACGGCCTCGGCGACTTCGGCGTCGACGACGAGTCGATCGCCAGCGAAGCGCCTGCAACCGACGACAAGACGACCACCGACGACGTCGACATCGACGAAGACGGGATGTACGAACTCGATCCCGAGGAGCGCGCGGAAGTCGAGGCCGAGTTCGGCACCGAGTTCTCGACCGGCAACGAGGTCAGCGACCCCGGCGAGGCCGGCATCGACGTTCCGGACGCCGACGAACTGGAGTCGGAAGTCTCCGATGAGGAGCTGAGCAGTGAACTGACTGCGAATGCGACCGAGACTGATGCGGCCTCTAGAACCCAGTCCGACGCGGCCTCCGAGACTGGGACCGATGCGGTTTCGGAAACCGACGCGACTCCCGCTACCGGAGCCGATGCGGCGGAGACTGAGCCGGATCTGACGGCCGATTCGACCGGCGCATCCCCGAGTGAGGCGTCCCCCATAGAGGGAGACGACTTGTCCACGGACGATGCGTCCGCCGCGCGTTCGTCAGCCACGGAACCGTCCACGGCGTCGCCTGACGCTGACTCCGAGGGAGTCGAGGCCGACTCGGACGAGGCCGACGCTGCGGACGTCGATCTGGAGGCAGAAGCCGTCTCGATGATGGACGACCTCGACGACGGCGACGGGGCCGACCGCGAGGCCGTCATCGCAGCGGTCGTCGACGCGCACGGCGTCGACCCCGGCGACGTGGAAGACGCCATCCAGGAAGCGCTGATGAGCGGCCAGTGCTACGAGCCGTCCGAGGGGACGCTGAAGGCGATCTGACGCGGATGGACGGAGTCGATTCCCAGCCGGCGCTCGTCGAGCCGATCCCGGGCGCTCCAGCCGCCCGCGCGTCAGTCGATGACGAGACGGCCCTCGTCGTCGCTGACTACCACGCCGGCATCGAAGTCGGACTCCGTTACGAACGCGGGGTCGAACTCGAAAGCAACGCTGACCTCCGCCGGATTCGTCTACTCGGCCTGCTCGATCGCATCGACCCCGACAGACTCGTGATCCTCGGCGACCTCGGGCATCGGATCGGCAACGCCGGCGAGCGAGAGGCCGACGAACTCGACACCCTGTTGACAGCGGTCCTCGACCGCGTGCCGGCGACAGTGGTTAGCGGTAATCACGACGCCGGGTTGGATGCGAACGAAATCGACCACTCGGGTCGGCACCCGCTCGTAATCACCGAGCCGGCGGGGACCAGACTGGGTCGGGTCGGCTTCCTCCACGGCCACACTTGGCCCGCGCGGACAGTCGTCGAGAGCGACGTCATCTGCGTCGGCCACGAGCACCCCGCAGTGCGCTTGGAGGACGAGGTCGGCGGCGGTCGAAAGGAACGCGCGTGGCTTCGTGGCCCGGTCAACCCGGAGCCGTTCGCCGACCACCTGGGCGTCGCCGCCGCCGACCTCGACTGGCGGGATCCCGAGATCGTCGTCTTCCCGGCGTTCAACGACCGATCCGGTGGGACCTGGGTGAACGTCGAGGGACAGGGGTTCCTCTCGCCCTTCCTTCCCGACGCGCTCGTGGCTGACGCCGTGGACGCGTATCTCCTCGACGGAACCAGACTGGGGCTGTATCGAACGGTCTGACTGATCTGATATCCCCGGGCGCGTCCGCGACGGTCGCTCAGACCCCGCCGATCAGCAGCGCAAGCGCGTAGCCGACCGCACCCAGGATGGCGGCGACGACGGTGAGGTCCCACTCGTCGGGGCCGCCTATAGTAGCGTTTGCAACTGATTGCATAGTCGATCGCACGCAGTCGTGCGATCGAGTGAGCGAAGACTTACAAACGCTACTATACGTCCTCAGATCTGAGGAGCGCGCACCCGGCG
>NZ_JBDGQZ010000017.1:0-18342 GCF_042218505.1 Halobellus sp. | reverse complement strand
CCGGCGGCGGCGCTGACGACCGTGCTCGTCTCGCCGAGATGGACCGAATCAGCGACCGACGCGACCGAGAAGAGACCGTACATTGACAGGGCGTTTTAAAAGGCGGTCTGGGGACTCACACCTGCCGTTGCGTCAGGGACACAAAAGGTGTAATCGACTGCACTCTCCTCGGACCTCGAGGCCGGCGACGCGGTCGTTCCTATTGGCGCCAGTCTCTTTGAACCTCGGAGACAGAACCGAATATGCGAACGTCCACCATCGTGCTGATCGTTGGCGTCCTGTTGTTCGCGCTTCCGCTCCCCGGAACGTTCATTCTCGGCGCGCTCGTGGCGGCCGTCGGCGTCGGGTACAGAGCCTTTCTGGAGTGAGACGCTGGCACATCGGCACTGCCCGAACGCTGCGCTTAATCCGCTCGCGCCGGTAATACATTCAATGTCGGACGGCACTGCCGCGCGGGGAATAGACGCCTTCACGGCCCTCGGCGACGCCGTACGATCCGCGCTCTCCGAGCGCGGGTTCGAGACACCGACCGAGCCACAGCGCCGCGCGATTCCGCCCATCGCTGCCGGAAGAGACGCGCTGGTGATCGCACCGACTGGCACCGGGAAGACCGAGACGGCGATGCTCCCTGTCTTCGACGCGATTGTCCGCGCTGACGAGGAGTCGCGGCAGGGGCTCTCGGCGCTCTACATCACGCCGCTGCGCGCGCTGAATCGCGATATGCGACAGCGGCTGGAGTGGTGGGGCGAGACGCTCGACATCGAGATCGACGTCCGCCACGGAGACACGACGCAGTACCAGCGCGGGAAGCAGGCCGACGATCCCCCCGACGTGCTCGTGACGACCCCGGAGACGCTCCAGGCGATGTTGACGGGCAAGAAACTCCGCCGCGCGCTCTCGGACGTTCGCCACGTCGTCGTCGACGAGGTCCACGAACTCGCCTCTGCAAAGCGCGGCGCGCAACTGACAGTCGGGCTCGAGCGCCTCCGCGCGCTCGCAGGGTCGTTCCAGCGAATCGGGCTCTCGGCGACGGTCGGCTCCCCCGAGGAGGTCGGGAAGTTTCTCACCGGCGACAGGGGATTCGAGATCGTCGAGGTCGACGTCGGCAGCGACGTCTCCTTCACGGTCACGCACCCGGAGGTAACGGCGGCCGACGAACGCCTGGCCGGCAAACTCGCGACCGACGAAGCGATTGCGAGCCACGTCCGGGTCATCCGTGACCTCGTCCGCGAACACGAGTCGACGCTGGTATTTGTCAATACCCGACAGACCGCCGAGGCGCTCGGCTCCCGATTCAAGACGCTCGGTGAACCCATCGAAGTGCATCACGGGTCGCTCTCGAAGGACGTCCGGATTGACGTGGAAGACCGGTTCAAAACCGGCGACCTCGATGCGCTCGTCTGCACGTCGTCGATGGAACTCGGCATCGACGTCGGCCGCGTAGATCACGTCGTCCAGTACGGCAGCCCGCGCGAGGTCGCTCGCCTGCTCCAGCGTGTGGGCCGCGCGGGTCACCGCCGCGACGAGGTGTCCCGCGGCACGCTCGTCACCGCCGAACCCGACGACACCCTGGAAGCCCTCGCAATCGCCCGCCGAGCGGAGGCCGGCGAGGTCGAACCGGCGCGGATCCACCACGCTAGTCTCGACACCGTCGCCAACCAGATCGTCGGGGTCGTGATGGACGAGGGCGATGTGTCGGCGCGACGGGCCTACCAGATCGTGACCGCGGCGTATCCCTTCGCGGACCTCGACGAAGCGACGTTCCGTCAGGTGGTCCGCGAACTCTCGAAGAACCGGCTCCTCTGGTTAGAGGAGGAGGCCGACCGGCTGGAGAAGTCCAGCGGAACCTGGCAGTACTTCTACGCCAACCTCTCGATGATTCCCGACGAGGAGACCTACGAGGTCCACGATATCTCTTCGCGCGGGCAGATCGGCACGCTCGACGAACGCTTCGTGGTCAACTTCGCCGAACCTGGGGCCGCGTTCATCCAGCGCGGCGAGATGTGGCGCATCAACGACATCGACGACGAGGAGTCGCGAGTGAACGTCACCCCGATCGAGGACCCCAGCGGCGAGGTCCCTTCCTGGACCGGCTCGGAGATCCCGGTCCCGCAACACGTCGCCAACGAGGTCGGCAAGATCCGCGGCGTCGCCGCCGAGCAGTTCGAGCGCGGTGCCTCCCGCGAGTCGGTCGCTCGCGACCTCAGGCACCGCTATCCGACTGATTCCGACACACTCGCGGCAGCGCTGGAGCCGATCGAGCGCCAGATCGACGCCGGTCTCCCGGTCCCGACTGCCGATCGGCTCGTCGCCGAGGGCCGGGCCCGGACGGTCGTCCTGAACAGTTGTTACGGCCACCGGGTCAACGAGACGCTGGGACGGGTACTCGCCGCACTCGTCGGCCAGCGCACCGGCTCCTCGGTCGGGATGGAGGTCTCTCCTTACCGGATCGAACTCGAGGTGTCGACCCGCGCGTCGGTCACTGACGTGACGGACGTGCTAGAGACGACCGACCCCGGGCACGTCGAGGCCGTTCTCGAACTCGCGCTGAAGAACTCGGACGCGCTGAAGTTCACGCTCGCACAGGTCGCCGCGAAGTTCGGCGCACTCAAACGATATCAGGGCCGAGACCGCTTCGGCGCCGACCGACTACTGGCCGCGCTCGAAGACACCCCCGTGTACGACGAGGCCGTCCGCGAGGTGTTCCACGTGGATCTCGCTGTCGAGGCGGCGGCCGACCTCCTCGCGGGGCTGCAGGGCGACGCAGTCGCGCTCGAAACTGCTCGCGAGCGGACGCCGATCGGAACGGGCGGCCGCTCTAGCGGCCGCGAACTGTTGGTCCCCGAGAACGCCGACGCAAGCGTCATCGAGGCAGTCAAAGAGCGAATCCGGAACGACCGCGTTCGGCTGCTGTGTCTGCACTGCACCGACTGGGAGCACAAGACGAAGGTGCGTCGCGTCCGCGACCAGCCCGAGTGTCCCGAGTGTGGGGCGACTCGTATCGCCTGTCTGAACCCCTGGGACGAAGAGACCGTGGCGGCAGTTCGTGCCGACGCCGCCGACCGCGACGACGAGCGCGAGCGACTGGTCGAGCGCGCGTACCGGTCAGCGAGCCTGGTCCAGAGTCACGGTAAACAGGCCGTCATCGCGTTGGCGGCGCGCGGCGTCGGACCGCAGACCGCCGCCCGGATCATCGCGAAACTCCGCGAGGACGAGGCCGACTTCTACCGCGACATCCTCGAACAGGAGCGGCAGTACGCCCGGACGCAGTCGTTCTGGGACTGACGGGCGGCCGTCTGCCCTGCGCGTCCCTGAAGTCCGCTCGCTCCGGCCCCGCCCCGCTGACTGATCACGCTTGCCCGGACGGGTCGACGGCGTCGATGGCTGCCTCGAAGTGCCTGCGTTCGAGCCGTATCTCGTCAGCGTGCTCGTTCGCGGCGGCTCCCTCGTAGGCCCCTGCGATATCCTCGATTGCGCGCATCGCCGCCTCGCGGACCACGGCGGCGACGTCCGCGCCCGAGTAGCCCTCTAACTCCTTCGCGATGCCGTCGCGGTCGACGCCGTCGGCGAGCGGTTTGCCGTCGAGGTGCACGTCGATGATCTCTCGTCTGGCGGTACGGTCGGGGGCGGGCACCTCCACGTGCGATTCCAGGCGACCGGGGCGGAGTAACGCGGGGTCGAGCGCCGCCTTCCGGTTTGTCGCCGCGAGTGCGACGAGGTTGGGATGGTCGGCCAGTCGGTCGAGTTCGGTCAGGAGTTGTGAAACCACGCGCTCGCCGACGCCGGAGTCGCCGCCCGCCGCGTCGCGGTCGGTTGCGACGGCGTCAATCTCGTCAAAGAAGACGATGGCCGGCGCAGCCTGTCTCGCGCGCTCGAACACCTCTCGGACGGCCTTCTCCGACTCGCCGACGTAGCGATCCAGTAGCTCGGGGCCCGCCACCTGCACGAAGTTGACGCCGCTCTCACCGGCGATGGCCCGCGCGAGCATCGTCTTGCCTGTTCCCGGTGGGCCGTGGAGAAGCACTCCTGTCGGCGGGTCGGTCTTCGCCGCCTCGAACAGTGGCCCGTAGGTCAGCGGCCACGTCACGGCGCGTTCGAGCGTCTGTTTTGCCTCATCGAGACCGCCGACGTCGTCGAACGTCGTTGTGGGCGATTCGGCGACATACTCTCGCATCGCCGAGGGTTCGACCGCAGCCATCGCGGCCTCGACGTCGGCGCGCGTGATCTGCAAGCCCGTGATGGGCACGTCGACTCGCTCTTTCCGCCCGCGACGGAGGGCGTTCATCGCAGCCTCCGTCGTCAGCGACTCCAGGTCCGCCCCGACGAAGCCGTGGGTCCGACTCGCCAGGCGCTCGACGTCGACATCGTCGGCGAGCGGCATCCGCCGGGTGTGAACCTCGAGGATCTCCCGTCGGCCCTGTTCGTTCGGCACACCGATCTCGATCTCACGGTCGAAGCGACCACCTCGCCGGAGCGCCGGATCGAGCGTGTCGACGCGGTTGGTCGCGCCGATGACGACCACGTCGCCGCGGGCGTCCAGTCCGTCCATCAGCGAGAGTAACTGGCCGACGACCCGATTCTCCACGTCGCCGCCGTCGTCTCGCTTCCCCGCGATCGAGTCGATCTCGTCGAAGAAGACGATCGCCGGCGTGTTCTCTCCGGCCGTCTGGAACTTCTCGCGGAGTTTCTCCTCGGACTCGCCCTTATATTTCGACATAATCTCCGGCCCGGAGACGTCGACGAAGGTCGCCTCGACCTCGTTGGCGACGGCCTTCGCAATCAGGGTCTTGCCCGTCCCCGGCGGTCCGTGGAGCAACACGCCCTTCGGCGGGTCGATCCCGAGGTGGGCGAACACCTCTGGTTCTGAGAGCGGAAGCTCGATCATCTCGCGGACGAGATCCAACTCCTCGTCGAGGCCGCCGATGTCCTCGTAGGTGACTGTCGGCCCCGGCCCTGATCTGTCGGCCTCGTCGCCAGCGTCCCCGTCAGTGACCGATCCGCCCGAGTCACCGGTGACGTTGCCGCTGCGATCGCTCCCCGCGACCGCCGACACGACGCGACTCAGCGTCCCGTCCCGCTCGAGACGGAGTCTCGTGGCGTCGGTCACCCGGACCCGACCCTCGGGCGCCGTCTCGCTCACGACGAACGGCGACTCGCTCAGCGACTCGAAGTGGATCTGGCCACCGGGCTGGATCGGCCGGTCTCGGATCGCGCGTTTGATGAGTTCGACGGCGCGGTCGTCGTCCTCGAAGGCCACGTCGTCCGGCATCGACAGCGTCACCGACCGGGCTTCGTCGACGTCGACCTTGCGAACCTGGACGGTCCCGTCGATCTTCGCGCCCGCGTTCGTCCGCGTGTCGGCGTCAACGAGGACGACGTTCTCCGCTACGCCGCCACCCGCCGGCCACACCTTCGCGACGGTCTCGCGCTCGGCCTCGACTACGATAGTATCGCCACTAAGTACGCCCAGTCGCCGTCGCGCCGCCTCGGGGAGTCGCGCGATCCCACGGCCGGCGTCCCGCTTTTCGGCGCCCCGAACGACGAGTTCGAGGCCTTCCTCCGCGTTCATACGGACGGTTCGGGACGGTCGGTCTTTTGTCTTGCCCGCGGGGGAAGCGTTTTGCCGAACGCCACCCTCTCGGCGAGTATGGTTACCACCGTCGAGCGAGACGGTCACACGTGGTACGAGTGCGAAGAGTGCGGACTGCTCCTCGAAGACGAGGTGGAAGCGAAAACCCACGAGGAGAACTGCAGCGCCGAAGACCCTTCTTACCTCCAGTAAGCGGGCCGCCGGGGCGTGTTCAATCCACGAGGAGCCACCCTGCGACTGCGACGGCCACCGTGACGATCGCCACGGTGAGAATCGAGAGCAGTATCTCGCCGACCGCGGTGATCACGGCGAGTCCGACGGCGAGCGCGATCACGACCACGCCGAGGAACGCCAGTCCTTCCCGAGAGTCGAGGCCGGCCTGAGCGATCAGTGTCGAGGCCGTGTCGTCGAAAAATGTCGCTGTCGCGCGGGCGGACCCTCCCGAGCGTGAGCGCCGACGTGCGCGTCGACTGCCATTTCGGCTCACGGTCCCGCCGCTTCCCCTGGTCGTGGTGGCGGGTATACCCTCGGCTTCGTCGGTGGCCGCCCCCGCAGTGTGAGTGTCGGCAGTGGCCGGATCGTCCTCCTCGATAGTGACGTCGACGCGAGCTGACTCCGCGCCGTACCCCGAGACGATCTCGAGTTCTCCACTCGCCGGTGCGCGGTTTGTCACTACGCCGACCGGAACCCGGTTGGTGTCGCCGCCCTCGACGTAGTGGTTCGGTTCTTCGATCCGCGCGACTGTCGAGAGGTCGTCGTCGAAGTGAAGATACACGTGGACCGGTCCGCCATAGTTCTCCAAGACGACGTGGAACGGCCCGCTGACGGTCGCCTCTGCGGGCGCATCTATCGCGTGGACTGACCCCTCGTTCAGTTCCACCCGAAGTGACGTTATCACAGACGAATACTGGTCACGGACGAGTAAAAGCGTTCAGGTGGGCGGGACCCGAGTCCGCCCTCTCGTGGCCGCGACGAGCGGTAACTATCGATTCTGCTGCCGTGAGACGATGTCGATACAGCGCCAAAGGACGGGGACCCCGGTCAATCTTCGTCGCGCATATCCGGCGGCAGGAGGTTCGGAATCCCGTCTTCGATGGGGTAGACTTCGCCTGTGACGGTCCCAATCAGCCGCCCCTCGATGATCTCGTCGCCGTCGCGTTCGTCGACTTCGAGTTCGAGGTCGCTCTTGTCGAGGGGGTCACAGAGGATGTCCATCAGTGACTCTTTCATCGATCGATAAGTGGCGAGCGGCGGTGAAAAGACTACGGGTTCCCGATGACTACGCCGGGGGTTTATTACCGAAGACGGGACCACCGACGCTGTGATCTGAGAGACGCCCCGCGTCGGGTCGCGATTGTCCGGCACGTCGACGCGGGGTCGGTTCGAGAACGGGTGTGCCGGCTGTTCGCCCTACTGCTCGAAGGGGTTCTGCAGTTCGATTGTTTGGGCGCGGTCGGGACCGACGCCGACGGCGTAGATGGGGGCACCGACCTCCTCGACGAGGTAATCGAGGTACTCGCGTGCGTTCTCGGGGATCGACTCGTACCCCTCGGCGGCGACTGCGGCCCAGTCGACCTCCGGCCACGGCTCGAACTCGCGGAGATTCGGCTCACAGCGACCCCAGCGCTCGGTCGTCGCGGGCATCGACAGGAGCTCCTCGCCGTCAAGATCGTAGGAGTGGCCCACCTTCACCTCGTCGAGGCCGGCGAGCACGTCGATGTGGTTGACTGCGAGGCTGGTGATCCCGTTTGCACGGGCGGCGTGGCGCAGCATCGGCACGTCCAGCCAACCGATGCGCCGGGGCCGGCCGGTAACGGTACCGAACTCG
Organism: Halobellus sp.; assembly: GCF_042218505.1. Lineage (NCBI taxonomy): Archaea > Methanobacteriati > Methanobacteriota > Halobacteria > Halobacteriales > Haloferacaceae > Halobellus > Halobellus sp. The sequence continues at coordinate 10,924 of NZ_JBDGQZ010000017.1, read as the reverse complement.
CCACCCTTCTCACGGATGCAATCCGCCAGGTCCTCGTCGTCACCGGTCAGTTCTGTCGGAAGCGGCCCCGTGCCGACGCGCGAGAGGTACGCCTTCACGATACCGACGACCTCGCCGCGGCCGACGACGGTCGGCCCGACACCGGTGCCGGTAGCCGCGCCGCCGGCGGTCGGATTCGAGGAGGTCACGTAGGGGTAGATTCCGTGATCGATATCGATTGAGGTCCCCTGTGCACCCTCGAACAGCACGCTCTCGCCGGCATCGACGTGCGACGCGAGGAACGCTCCCGCATTGACCGTCATCGACTCCCGCTCGAGGCGCTCGCCGATCGCTCGGTACTCCTCGTAGATGGCGTCGATATCGAACGCTTCGCCAGCCTGGATCCCGAAGACGTCCTCGGCGAGCGCGCGCTTCTGCGGAACCACGTACTCCAGCCGATCACGAAGCACCTCGGGATCGAGGAGGTCACCGATCCGGATGCCGCGACGGCCTGCTTTGTCCTCGTACGTCGGGCCGATGCCGCGACCGGTCGTGCCGGCGTCGAGATCAGAGTCCGACTTCGCCTCCTCTTCGATTCCATCGAGAACGCGGTGATACGGCATAATGACGTGGGCGCGCCGAGCCACCCGGACGTCGGGGTCGAGCCCACGGTCGCGCAACTCGTCGATCTCCGAGAATAGCGTCTTCGGGTTGACGACACAGCCGTTCCCGAGGACGCCGACCTTGTCGCGGACGGCTCCGCTCGGGACTAGCGATAGCTTGTATTCGTCGCCGTCTTCGACGACGGTGTGGCCGGCGTTGTCGCCGCCCTGATACCGGGCGACCACGTCGGCGTCGCCTCCCCACAGGTCGACGAGCGCACCCTTGCCCTCGTCTCCCAGTTGGGAGCCGACAATCGTGACGGTCATACGTGGCGCTTCTGCGCCGGCCGTGAAACCCATTACGGTCCGTCCCGCACCGGTGCGGACGCTCGCGAGGTGCAACGACCCGCCGCTCCGTCCCGATTGCGCCACGGTCCAGTGCTGGCTACGTCTCGACAGGGCATTCAAAAGGCCGGCTACGTTTCGCGGTAACAAGATTAATTACGTCTACCGTCAAAATCAAACCTGTCTGCTGTCTCGCGGTTCGTCGTCAGGAGGGCAAGGTTTAAATCCCGACCAGACAAGTTAACAGATGACATGATAGACCGACTCGAAAAAGAAGTGGATATGCTTGAACGCCACTTACAGGTCCTGAGAATGGTCATTGAGAGCGAGCCAATCGGCATCGTCAAGATGTCGAACGAGACCGGATACCCCCATCACAAGGTTCGCTATTCGCTTCGCGTCCTCGAGGAAGAGAACCTCATCGAGCCGTCCAGTCAGGGCGCCATCACGACCGAGCAGACGGCCGAGTTCGTCGACGAACTCGACGAGAAACTCGATCAGATCGTCGACAAACTCGACGATATGAAGATCGAAGAAGCCGTCGAAGTCGAGAGCTGAACGATATAGACGCTTCGTCTCTGTCGCTACAGGTCCGGGACGTTCAGGTGGAACTCGCCCTTTCGCGCCTCGACCAAACAGAGATGATAGCCGCGCTTCCGTGACTGCTTGACGTACGAGAGTTTGTTCGACCGCGACAACAACCCTCCGCCAGTGGCTTCCGCGACTGCCTCCAACGCGCCCGGTTCGTAGAACGACTCGGTGACGTAGAACCCCGAGGCGAGCGACTCCTCGTTTTCAGCGACCCTTCCGGCATTCTTCACGAGCGACCCGACCATCGACTCCGTGGTCGCGTTTCGCGAGGTGTTGATGTCGGCGACGAAGAGGGGATCGCCCATCTTGTCCCGGAAGATCACGTCGAAGTTCCGCTGCTCGACGCCGTCTGGGGTATCGAACCCCACGGACCCGTCGAGTTCGATCCGGTCGATCTCCGGAATCGCGTCGAAGACACCGCCGAGTGCGGAGCGGTTGCCCGTCTCGCCGATCTCATAGAGCAGGTCGGTCACGACCCACTCGGCGAACGAATACTCGGTCGTATCCCGGAGGAATTCCTCGTAGGGGCGACCGTCGACCGCGAGATGCTCGGACTCGAAGGTGGTGTGATGTTCGAGTCGGAGGTTGGCGCTGACGTCCTCGCGGCTCGACTTGCCGTCGTGGGCGTGCTTGAGCGTGGCCTCGCTCTTGCGGTCGTATCGAACGAAGAGGTTCGTTCCAGCGAGGGCGCGCTTAGGCGACATCGTCTCGGTCGTCGCGTCGGCCTCGTCCGTCTCAGCAGCGCTCTCCAGTTCGGCCTCCAGCCGTTCGACCTCGTCCCGTAGTTCATCGCGCTCGGCTTCGAGGTCCGAGACGCGGGTCCGCTGCTCGTCGAGTTCGGCTTCCAGTTCGCTGATGCGGTTTTGCTGTTGATCGCGGGTCGCCGCGAGTTCATCGCGCTCTGTCTCGAGTGCATCGAGCCGCTCACGCGCTCTCGAGAGCCGGTTCCGGAGACGGGTGGCCTCAGACGACTCGTCGGGCTCGGATCGGTCGCGACTGTGCCGCCCCTCCCGATTGGACGCCGCACGGTCCCGTGTCCGCTCCGATTGCTGGCGCTGTTTCATCTGCGTGGTGGCGGCCTCGCGGCCCGAATCCCGCTCGGCGTCCACGCCGTCATCCTGCGCACGGGCCTCGCCGCTCGACTCACTCGGATCCAGCGACGGGATCGTGCGCGCCTCTCGCCAGCGCGCCTCGTCAGAGAAGACGCCGTCCACGTCGTCTTCGTCCGCCGCTGCCGATTCGTTGGCGGCGGCGTCCGTCTGTGGCTCGCTCGGGCTGGCTGCGGCCGGATCCGTCTGGTCCGGCTCGGGTTCGTCCGGGGCGATTGGGTCGGCGGCCTCGGAATCGGCTGCTGTCGACGCCCGGGTCGTGGCTGTCACCGTCTCGGCCTCGGTTGCCGGATCTGCGTCCCCGGCCGACCCCTCGGTGGTGTCGGCGGTCACCGGGTCTTCTGCCGTGGCACCCTCGTCGTCGGGGCCGGGAGATTCGGGTTGATCGGTGGTCTCAAAAGCTCCTTCGGAGTCGTCATCCTCCTGCGCGCCCACGTCGCTGTCGGCCTCGGACCCGTGTGCCGGTTCGGTGACGTGCTCGGAGGTCTGGGCGTCTGCGGCTTCCGCTTCTTCGGCGTCGTCGGACGGTGCCACCTCCGCCTCGGCGCTCGCGTCGTCCTCGGACGCGTCGGCGGCGGGTTCAGGCTCCGGGTTCGGAAGTTCTGGGATGTCGACGAGTTCGACGTCGACGTCCTTGACCTCGTAGATCCCGACCTCGTCGTCGGCGCGCTCGAACGCCTCGTCGCCGGTGAGGAGCCGGTCGGACGTGCCCACGAAGGCGGCGCTCATCGACTTCCCGCCGTGGTAGACGACGTAGTAGTCGCCCGAGAGCACGTTCTCCGAGAGTTCGACGTAGCCGGTGAATCCGCCGCTCGACAGCGTCTGGTCCACGTCGGTGAGCGGCGTCTTGTTAGTGTAGTAGTTCGCCCGCGTCTCTCCGCCGCGTTCCTGCATCGAAAAGAGCAGTGGCAGGCTGGGGTCGGCGGCGCGGTACGCGGTGAGCTGTGCGTCCTCGAAGTCCACGATTTTTCCCTCGAACACCCCGACGACGCGGCCGTTCAGGAAGAAGGCCCACGTCGTCCCGGCGGAGACGGCCCCGCTGAACTCCGAATCGGCAAGTTGGTGGAGCCCTTCGTATCCGTCCGGCGCGGCGACCGTCTCCCAATCGGTCACCACGTCGATAGTGCGACTGTTCATCCCTGTGTGTATCACCGAATCCAGATAAAATAGTTTCCGGAGGTCCACTCGCGTCTGTCACCCGCTCGCGACCGGGGGGGCTGCCGCTTCGAGGTCAGTCCGATCGCTCGCCGAGCGCGACGATGGCGCGCTCGAGGACGTCGATCCCGACGCCGATGCTCGACTCGTCGACGTCGAACGTTTCGGTGTGGTGGCCGCCCGGGTGATCCGTCCCGACCCCGACGTACGCGGCCTTCCCACCGTGTTCCTGCACGCGGCGCATCAGGTACGTCGCGTCCTCGCTCCCACCCAGATGATCGTTCTCGACGACAGAGGTCACCCCGGCCGTCTGGCCTGCGATCTCCGAGACGAGGTCGCGGAGTTCGGGGTCGCTCTCGGCGGAGGGGGCTCGTCCGGCAGGTGTCCGCTCGACCGTACAGCCGTGCATCTCGGCCGCGGCGTCGAGAACTCGATCGGCCTTCGCGTCCATATACTCCATCAGTTCCGTGGTCTCACCGCGCACCTCGCCCTCGATTCTGACCTGTTCCGGAACGATGTTCGTCGCGGTGCCGCCCTCGATCACGCCGACGTTGACCCGGGTCGGGCCGTCGCCGTGCCGCGGGATCCCATAGAGATTCTCGACTGCGGCCGCGGCCGCCTGCATCGCGTTGTCGCCGGCTTCGGGACGCGCGCCGGCGTGCGCCGGCGAGCCGCTGAACTCGGCTGCGAACTGCGAGACGGCGAGGAAGCCGTCGATCCCGGCGACGACCTCGCCGGACGGGTGATCGAGGCCGACGTGCACGGCCAGCAGGTAGTCTACGTCGTCGAGGTGACCGGAGTTCGCCATCGGCTCGCCGCCGACGATCCGCTCCTCGCCGGGCTGGAAGAACACCTTCAGGGTGCCCTCGAAGTCACTCTCCAGGATCAAATCGAGCACGCCGAGTCCGATTGTCGCGTGAGCATCGTGGCCGCAGGCGTGCATATATCCCTCGTTCTCTGAGCGGAAGCCCGCCTCGGCGGGGGCGTGTGCCTCGTCGTCGGATTCGGTGATCGGGAGCGCGTCGATGTCGACTCGGAGTCCGACGGTCGGTCCGTCGCCCCGCTCTGCGACCGCGATCGCACCCGTCTGGCCCCCGTCCAGACGACTGAGGATGTCTTCGCGAGCGCCGGCGTCGCGAGCGCGCTCGCGCCAGACGTCGAGTTCGTCCTCGTCCGGGACGCCCGTTCGATCTGCGGCGAGTACCTCACTCCCGACGTACAGCGCGTCGATGCCGCGTGTCTCCAGCTCGTCGACGATCCGAGCGGTGGTGTAGAACTCGCGCCAGGCGGGTTCGGGATGCCGGTGCAGGTCGCGGCGGAACTCGACGAGGTCGGCGGCGGTCATACCCTCTTCTGAGCGGTCGCCGAATAAAGTCGCGTCGGCCACGGCGGATTCCGCCCCGGGAATCTGTGCGGTCACTGGCAGGCGTCCGAGAGTGTTATTCTCAGGCACTCCGGCGTGGTATCGGTCGGTTTATCGGTTGGGATCGAGATCCTTCGCGCGATGAGTGAAACGAGCGACCAGTCCTCGGTACTTCGATTCTACGGTGGTCGCGCCGCAAGCGCGATCCCGATCGCATTCTTTATTTTCTGGGCCGTCGTCCAGAGCGGACTCCTCGGCATCGGCGACACGAGCGGCCTCATCGTGGGAATTCTGGTCGGCCTGATCGTCGGGATGTTCTTCGTCCGCGGGGCCTGGAAGACCTACGCGGACGTCCTCTTCGACGGAATGACGCAGCGAGTCGCCGCGACGGCGATCGTCGCCTGGTTGTGGGCCGGGATGTTCGCCGAGACGATCCAGGCCGGCGGGTTCGTCGACGGTCTCGTCTGGGCCGCCGACGCCTTACAGGTAGGCGCGGCACTGTTTCCCGCCGTCACCTTCGTTCTCGCGGCGCTTTTGGCGACGGGAATCGGCACCGGGTACGGCACCGCCATCGCGTTCACCGCCCTGGTCTTCCCTGCGGGCGTCGCGCTCGGGGCCTCTCCCGTGCTCCTGTTCGGCGCGATTCTCTCCGGCGCGGTCTTCGGTGACAACCTCGCGCCCGTCAGCGACACCACGATCGTCTCCGCAGTGACACAGAACGCCGACATCGGGGGCGTCGTCGCCTCACGATTTAAATACGCGATCGTCGCGGCCGTGTTCGCGTTCGTGGCGTACCTGTTCGCTGGACAGGCGATGCACGGAGTACCTATCGACGTCGGGAGCGCCGGGGGGGCGGGGACCGCGCTCGGATTAGTCCACCTGCTCTCGATCGGCGTCGTGATCGTCACTGCGGTCCGGGGCCGCCACATCGTCGAAGCCATCTCGTGGGGGATCGTCCTCTCGGTGGCGCTCAATCTCGTGCTCGGCCTCGCGGAGGCATCCGCGATTCTCGCCTTCGAGGCCCCCCGTACGTCGGGAATCGTGCAGTCGCTCGATGCGGTCCCGCTCTTCGGCGCGCTCGTGGTGCCCGTCAATCCGGGTAACGCGGCGGTCTCGGGGAGCCTCTACACGGGCGCGGTCGGCTTCTTCCCGCTGATCGTGCTCGTGCTCCTGATCGTCGCGGCCGCGCAGGTGATGCAGCGCGGCGGCGGCTTCGAGGCGATCCAGGAGTTCCTGCTGGATCGCGTCGCGACGACGGTTCGCAGCGCCGAGACGACGATGGTGCTCGGAACGGCGATCGTCAACGCGATGATCACGATCAACACCGCCGCAGAGATCGCGATTGCGCCGTACATCCGGACGCTCGGCCGGCGATTCAACATCAACGGCTACCGCCGGGCGAACATCCTCGACGCCAACACGTCGGCGCTGGGCTACATCTTCCCGTGGGGTGGCGGCCTGCTCGCAGGGTTCTCGGCGATGCAGCGACTTCCCGAGCAGTACGAGTGGTTCACGCAGGCGATGGTCGTCAACCCCGCGTCGGTCTTTCCGTTCGTCTTCCACGGGTGGTTCCTGGTCGCCGTCTTCCTGCTGGCAGCGTGGACTGGCTACGGCCGTGAGTACGTCTCCGACCGTGCGAGTGGGGAGGTGAGTCGCGTATGAGCCGCTTCGGGAAACTGATCGCCGGCCTCACCTTCCGCACGTCGACGCCGTCGTTCGAGGTCGGCGACGAGGTCCCGGCGTTCGTGACCGGCCGTGGCGACGACGGCCTCCTCGTCCGCGTCGGTGACACGGTGCTGGAACTCCCCGACGCCGACCCGTCGCTGCTCGACGCGCAGGTGCAGATCGAGGTCGAGTCCTTCGACGAGCGCATCCATCGCGGAACCGCTCGGGTCGTCGACGTCCTCGAAGAGGCCGAGTGAGAGCGCGGACTCGATGGCTGCTTGGGGCGGGACAACCGGGAAACGGAATAAACTCAGTTCGGGCGACCGACCGGATAGGCCAACTCAGTCGCGGCGGTGACCGAGCGGCTTCTTGTGCTCGACCTCGATCTCGATGTGGAGGCTCTCCGGGAACTCCATATGGCCAATCTCGCGGGCGATGTGGTCGTTGCCGTGGATCTCCAGCCGTCGGGAGTACACCGTGTAGTCCCACGACGAGAACTCGTCGCCGGGCTGGAGTCGTCGGTACTGCGGGACGGCGATTCGCTCTGGAGGGTCGGCGTGTGGGCCCTTGCACTCTGCGCCCTTGCGTTCGATCATCGACTTGATATCGGAGACCGCGGACTCCAGTTCGTATCGGTTGCCCGACTGGAAGCGTAGTTTCGTGACGAAAGTCATAGTGAGGCTAAGTTACCAAATCATCGACGCCGAGGCGTAAAAACACATTCATCGGACGCCTCCGCCCATATGGGTGGGTTATAGGGCGTCGCAGAGACCGACCCGCCCAGCAGGCGAGTTCGGGGTTCCGACGGTGTCTGCCGGCCTCGGACGTCCGATAGTCTCTTAACTCCATACCCGGTTTATCCACCTAATGACAGTGGAAGCGGTAAGCGCCGGAGCCATCCTCTTCCGCGATACCCGCGGCGAACGGGAGTATTTGCTCCTGAAGAGCCGGCCGGGGGACTGGGAGTTCCCCAAAGGCGGGGTCGAGGGCGAAGAGGAACTCCAGCAGACGGCCATCAGGGAAGTGAAAGAGGAGGCGGGAATCGAGGATTTCCGTCTCATCGACGGGTTCCGCGAGGAGTACGACTACGTCTTCGAGGCGAACGGGAAGACGATCCACAAGACAGTTCACCTGTTCATCGCACGATCGTTTGAGGCCAGTGCGGAACTCTCGAACGAGCACCGCGACCTGCAGTGGCGCGACTACGAACAGGCGCTCAACACGATCACGCAGGACGGCCCCCGCGAGATCTTCGAGCAGGCCCACGAGTACCTCGATCAACTCGCCGCCGAGAGCGGTGAGAGCGAGGAAGGAACGTACCTCGCGTAGGCAGCGTGTCTCCCGGAACTGCGGAGTTCGGATTCGAGTTGTCCGTCTGCCGTTGGGCGGAGACATCGTGGCCGCCGACGTGCGACCGCAACCGCGCGGTGGTCGTCGCCCGGCAACTCGGCACGCAGCAGCGACGCTGGGACACGGTCGTCCTCGAGTGTGATCCCGAGGCGCTCGCCCGTCGCGAGCGCCTCGGCTCACGCGAACTGGATTCGGACCTGTTGCACGTCGTTCGCAACGCGCCCACTGAGTGGTCGTGGTACCGCGATGCGCTCCCGCACCCGGGCTATCCGTGGCGCTACGTTCGCGCTGCGGTCCACCGCGCGGCCGACCGCGACGTCGTCGAGACCCGCCGCCGGGGCAACCGGATCGAACTCAGACGCGTCGCGCCGTACCCCGACTGGTTGCACCGGATCGTCGCCATCGAAAACAAACCCGATCTGGACGCGTCGGCAGCGCGAGCCCTCTCCGGACAGTTGAAACACGACGTCGAGACCGGGCTGGCCGACGAGGTCTGGGTCGCCACGGAGGCCACTGGCGACCGCATTGAGCCGGCGCTGCTCGAAGACCTCCCGGTCGACGTCGGAATCTTAGCGTTCTCGTTCGACGACGACCAGACAGACACCACCGGGGCGACAGCCGGTCACGGCGCAATCGACGGCGAACGGGCCGAGGGACTCTCCGGCAGTGCGCCGACGCGGGCGTCGGCGTCGGTCGAGTGGCTTCCGAGCGACGTGACGCCCCCCGCAGCAGCCAGCGACGACGAGCGGCGTCGCCGTCGGTTAGAGCTCGCAGAGCGCGCCTACGGACGCGGTTGGCGCTCCTACGTCGAGACGATGCGGCCGGACTGCAGACACTTCGAACTCCGCCGCTTCGGGCGCACACTGCTCCCGCACTGTGGGGCGAAAGAGCGTTCTCAGACCGCCGCCGAGTGCGCCGGATCGTGTCCGTCGTTCGAACCCGAACCGCCGGCGTGGCGGACGCGCGGGTGGCCGATCGAGGGCGGTCCCGGAAAAGGTATTCAGCGGCTGCTTCGAAGGCGGCGCGAGTGGCTCCGCGAGCGGGAACGCGAAAATGGCGGTCACGGAGACGACGACGAGAACGCCGGAGACTGACGCTCAGTCGTCGGTGACTTCGATGTCGATCGCTTCGCGCTGCGCGGCCAGCCGGAACGTCGGAACCGTGCGGTAGATCACCTCGACGACGCCCTTCCGTCGGAGACTCTGGAGCGCTTCTCGGACGTCCTCGACCGGTGGGTCGGCGTTGAACGCCCCGCGGATGCCGTTCAGAACACTGACGACGCTCTCGGAGCGATCCTCGGGGCCAGCGACGACCGCGAACACCTGTGATTCCAGTTCGGGAACGCGGATCACCGAGGGGACGCCGCCGTTCTCTTCGCCTCCCTCGATCCCCGGTTCGACGTCGACCAGATCGGCAGCCTCGGGCGTGGCCCGGATGAGACTGTTGTCGTCGCGGTAGTAGTAGTCGCTCAGTTCGCCTTCGAGATATTGGTGGACTTCACTGCCGGACTCCATCCCCCACGCGTCCTGCAGTTCTTTGTTCTTTGTGGGCTGCAACCGGACGACGTCGGCGAGGCGTGCAATCTCCTCTTCGGAGAGGGCTGGATCGGTGGTCACAAGCGCCCGTTCGTCCCCGAGTACAAAACCGTTTCAACATCCCCCGCGTCGATCCCGGTGGCTTAAGTCGCTCAAGCCTCTGCGTAGGGGTAGACCTACTATGGAGTTCTGCGACGAATGCGGCTCGATGATGAAGACCGACGGCGACGTCTGGGTCTGTGGCAACTGCGGGAACGAATCGCCCCGCGACACTGCCGACGAAGCACATATGACATCGACGGCCGCCCGCGAGGAGAGCGAGGTCGTCGATATGTCCGACGTCGACGACTCCGAGATCGGCCCGACCACGACCGTCATCTGTCCGGAGTGCGGCCACGACCGGGCGCGTTACGAGATGAAGCAGATTCGCTCGGCCGACGAGTCCGAGACGCGCTTTTTCACCTGCACAGAGTGCGACCACAAGTGGCGCGAGGACGACCACTGACGGACCCACGGTCCAATCGTCGCCTCGAACTAAACAGGGCCAAACCGACCCGGTTCCCGTCTTCCACTCTCCTTCGCCGCACCGTTGAGTGCGTTGCTGTACCCGCCGGATCCGGAGCCGCAGAGTCCGAGAGCGTGCTCCGGCACTATCGGGAACTACCCTGGAAACCGAGACCGAAGCCACACATCGACAGAGATAGGCCAGCAGGGCGCCCTTAAGATCGAAGCACTGGCGAAAGGCGTTCAACGCATCCGAATTTCCGGCCTGCTCCCGACCCCCGGCATAGGGGCCCAACAGAGCCGACTGATGGACTGACAGTTGGAAGTTGAGACTACAGCGGGTTTAGCAGGGCTGTGATGTGTAAATTTGACCTATTCGGTCAGCGGAAACCGCTCCAGATGGCTCTCCAAGCAGCCATTATTATGATGTATCCAGCCATATACGAGAATTTTCGAGATCTCCAGCAGCGTAGCCACTCAGACGGCACGCCAACCCGAACAGAGTACCTCACTACCCGATTCCTGTCCCCTTCTTCAACAGCGTCAGCGTGTTGTCCGCTGTAATCACCGGTGAGTGCTCATACTCGCCAGTCAACTCGACCTGTACGAGCAGATCGACAGCCCCCAGATCGAGTACAGCAGACACGCAAACGCGAAGTAGAAGAATCGGAGCTCGAAACTCTTCGACGTCGTCGCTGCTATGAACCGCTTGATCGACCGATAGCC
>NZ_JBDGQZ010000008.1:193483-195415 GCF_042218505.1 Halobellus sp. | reverse complement strand
AAGTAGTGAGTGGAACGAGGTGATCAGCAATGGCACTGCCAACTGATCCTGCGAGTTCCTGGATGCAGGGGCTCGAGTTCCCCTCCCGAATCTTCAGCGATGCCGGAAGTACCGACTATGAACTGTACGAAGAGGACGACGAGTTCGTCCTCGCCGTCGAGATGCCCGGATTCACACGCGAGGACATCGACCTCGCGTGGGATAGCGGTGTCCTGAACATCGCGGCCGAGCACGTCAACGAAGATCGCGGCCGCAGGCGGACGTATCACCGACGCCTCCGCTTCCCCAAGGACGTCGACGAGGACGACATTGCCGCGACGTACACCAACGGCGTCCTCGAGGTGACTCTTCCGCTCGAAGCGGAGGGTGACACCCACGGGCAGACGATCCCGATCGAGGCCTAACCCTCGGCACCGAGTGAGTAGTCGGCTCGGGAACTGATCGGGTCACCTGACCCGGTCGATCTGTCGGCCTTCTTTCGGTGTCGTTCGGAACGAGCTTTAGCGTCGACCACCGCAACGTAGTCCGATGATTTCGGGGTTATTCGTCCTCGGAGTCGCAGTCGCCGTCTTCGTCGGCGTCAATATCGGCGGGTCCTCGACTGGCGTCGCGTTCGGGCCTGCAACCGGCAGTGGTACTCTTTCGATGCGACAGGCGTCGGCGCTGATGGCGGGGTTCGTCCTGATCGGTGGGTTCACCGTCGGCACGAACGTCGTCCATACGCTCGGATCGGAGTTCGTCCCGCCGGAGTACTTCACTTCCGTCGCCTCAGTCGTCGTCCTCAGTTTCATCGGGCTGGGAATCCTCCTGGGTAATGTTCTCAAAGTCTCAGTCAGCACGAGCGAGACAGCGGTCGTCGCCGTCGTCGGTATGGGGAGCGCCCTCGGCGTGCTCGATTGGGGGACCGTCGGCGTGGTCGTGATGTGGTGGATCGTCTCGCCGATCCTCGCCTTCTGGATCTGCGCTTTCATCGGGCGGTACCTGTACGACGACATCGTCGCCCGACTCGACTTCGACGACGCCGACCCGCTGGGGCGCGTCGTCGTCGTCGGTATCGGCTGCTATATGGCCTTCTCCGCGGGGGCGTCGAACACCGCGAACGCCGTCGCGCCGCTCGTCGGGTCGGGGCAGTTGCGAATGACACCCGGCGTCGCGCTCGGTGGGACTGCAATCGGGCTGGGCGCGTTCGCGATCGGGTCCCGGACGATGGAGACCGTCGGTGAGGACATCACCGATCTCTCTCTGGAGGCCTCACTCGTGGTCGAGACGATCGCGGCCTCGATCATCACGGGCTTGAGTTGGGCAGGCGTGCCTGCGAGCCTCGCGGTCACCCTGACCTCCTGTGTGATCGGCCTCGGCTGGGGCCGCGCCAGCAGACAGATTCCGCTGCGTGCGTTCGTCCGGCCGGAGGGACTCACCGCGGGTGAGCGCTCGACGCAGGCGACCGACCGACTCGACCTGTTCGATCCGAGCGTCACGAAGCGGATCATCACCACCTGGATCGCGTCGCCGACGGTCGCCGGCGTGGTCGCCTTCGCGGCCTTCGAGGTCGCACAGCGGCTCGACCTGTTGGCCTGACCCGTTCGACCCCCGTTCAGTCCGGCGAATCGTTTTTGTCGTCGTGACGTAAAGTGCTGATACCGATGTTACTCAGCACCCTGAGCGGCCGCTTTAGCGGTCGGGAGACGCAGTTCCGCATCGAACTCGTGTACGGCGCGCTCTTCATCGTCGGCTTCGCCTACCTCGTCTTCCGGATCGATCCGCGCGTCGCAGCCCTCGAGGGCGGTCTCGTCCTCGGATACCTCCTTCGGGTCTGGGAGAAGATGTCGATCTACGAGCGGGTGCTCGAGGAGGCCGTCTCTGAAGAGGCCGAAACGCAGGTCGAAGCCGAAGTCGAAGCGCAGGTCGAAGGTCAGGTGCAAGAGCGCGTTG
>NZ_JBDGQZ010000008.1:123704-193383 GCF_042218505.1 Halobellus sp. | reverse complement strand
AGAGGTGCAAGAACAGGTCGAGACGCAGGTCGACGAGACGGTGTCCGAACGCGTCGACGAAGAGGTTCAAGAACAAGTCGACGAACACGTCGCAGAGACCGTTGCGGAGGAAGTTCAAGAGCAGGTGGACGAGCGCATCGAGGCCGAAATGAAAGACAGCGCGGAGTAGCCGTTCACCGGAGACGACGCTCGTGGCGGCGTTCGTCGCACTATCCACGTGACCCGTTCCTCAGTCGATCGCTCCCGTTCGCTTTCGCGCTCTGTTCTCTTTGTCCGCCTTCCGACTCACTCTCCGTCCGGCCGCTCACTCTCTCGGACGGTCAACACCGGGACCGACGACGTCCGGAGGAGTGTCTCGGTGACGCTTCCGAGCCGATACCGGTCGATCCCCGTCCGACCGTGTGTGGGCATCGCGATCGGGTCGATCTCGGCGGCCTCGGCGTGCTCGATGATGGCGTCTACCGGCGCTGCTCGTTCGACCGTCGTGACGAAGTCGACGCCACGTGCCTCGGCACGTCTCGCGGCTTCTGAGACGACGGCGCGAGCACGTGACTCGATCTCGGCTGCGACGTCCGTGCGCCCTCCGGTGAGACACTCGGCATCGATGTCTGCAGCTGAGAGCAGGTGCACCGTCGCGCCGTGCTCGGTTGCAAGATCGAGAATCCGGGTCGCCCCGTCGCTGCCGTCGGTCGGACAGAGGAGCGCCTCGAACATACGTTCACATCCGCGTCGTCACACCAATAGCGTGCGACCGCCGCGTCGGACACGGGTGAGTCCACGACCGACCGGTGGCTTCACGCCCCTTCGCTCGGCGAGACGGGCTGACTCCGATCCGTGTCGGCCTCGACGTCGAGCGGATCTTCGAGATCACCCATCACCGCCTCGAAGGCGTCGGTCGCCGTCAGCAGCCCCACCACGGAGCCGTCCTTGACCACGAGCCCGAGTTCTTGCCGCTCGACCTGGAACTGATCGATGGCGTCGCTGAGATGCGTGTCGGACGCGAGTGTCATCGGCGGCGCGGCGATGGCCTCGAGCGTCGTGTCGCCCTCGCGAAGCGCGTCTATGTTTGCGACGACCTTGGGAACGTAGACGATTCCGCGGAAGTCCTCGGGGTTCTCGCCGATCAGCGGTAGTCTCGTGTGGGGATTCGAGCCGATCCGATCGAGATTCGTCTCGACGCCCTCGACTGTCGAGAGAAACACCACCCCCTTAACCGGAGTCATCACGTCGCTGATCTCCCGCTCGCCGACAGCGAGGGCGTTGATGACTTCCTGCCGGCGTTCTTCTGAGAGCCCCCCGCGGTCGAGCACCGAACCGAGTTCGTGTCTGAGATCCGCCCGCGACTCGATTGCGTCGGTCTCGGCCTCCAGCCACGCACCCGTCATCTCGACGTCGAACAGTCTGAGCGTCCACTTCGCGACGCCGTCGCCGATAGCAATGATCGGCGAGATGACTTTGGCGAACCAGTACAGCGGCGTGGCCCCGTGCCGGGCGACGAACTTCGAGCGCTCGACGCCGAGGTACGTCGGCGTCTGCTCGCCGTGGGTAAGATGCAGGAGATTGATGATAAGGAACGCGAGAACACCACCTGCACCGATCGACGCGAGTACTGTCGACTGAAAGTACGGCTGGAAGAGCGCCGCTAACGCCGGCTCGGCCACGATCCCAACAGCAATACTAGAGGCAGTGATTCCGACCTGACAGCTCGTGAGATAGATCTCCAGGTCGTCGGTCATCCCCCCCGCCCGTCGCAGGCCGGGTTCGTCGAACTCCGATTCGGTGTACTGCCGGACTCGCGTGAGCGCGAACCCGATGGCGACGAAGAAGCCGTTGGCGAGGATCAACGCGACCCCGGCGAAAAGCCGGAAAATGATCCCGAGGCTGTTCATACTGCCAGCGACGGTTATGTTCGCGACAAATCGAGGGCGCGTGAAATACGTGGGGGTCTGGTCCGGTGCTTGTGGACTGTCGGCGTCACACAAAACCCGTATGTACCGCCGCGGGCCACACACAGGTATGGCCGAATTCGACCCCGAGCAGTTCGAGGACAAGTACGCGAACTACTTCCCCGAACTCCAGCGCGCGTACAAGAACGCCTTCGAGGTGATGAACGACACGTACGACTCCGAACTGATCCACGCAATCGACCAGCAGATCCTCAACGAGTCCGAACCGTTCTACGAGGACGGGAGCTTCCGGATCGAACTCCCGGCGGACCCCGAATCGCGCCTGACGGCCGTCGTCGTCGACGACGAGAAGCTCTCGACGGTCCTCGAAGAGTACGTCACAGAACTCCGGCGGCAACACCGACGCGTCTTCGGCCTCGAAACCGCGGAATGAGCCACGCCGGGGATGGGCGGATTGCCCGTCCGACTCGACCGTTTCTGCTGTAGCGTCGTGACCGCCGCAGTCGCACTCAGGCACGAACTCCCGGACCCCCGTATTCGACCGGGCGGTGCCAGACGCAAGCTACAACTCCCCCGGGTTCGCTTCCCCTGTATGTTCGCCAGCGTACCCGATATCCTCCGGTTAGTCGTCGTCCCCGTCCTGGGGTGGGCGGCGTGGCGCGACGTCGAGACACGGCGGGTGCCGAGCCGGACCTGGCTCCCGCTCGTCGCCCTGGGCGTCGTGCTCCTGGCGTGGGACGCCCTCGGCCACCTCTCGTTCGCAACGTCGGCTGATCTCCTCTTTTTCATTCGCGTCGGAATCAGCCTCTTTCTCGTCGCTCCGCTCTCCTATCTGTTCTGGCGCCTCGGCGGGTTCGGCGGCGCGGACGCGAAGGCGCTTATCACGATCGCGATCCTCTTGCCGACGTTCCCGACCTATTTGTTTTCGGGCTTCACGCTCCCCATTGTGGTGACGACACTCGGTGTCTTCTCGATGACCGTCCTGACGAACACGGTCCTGCTCGCGGTTCTGTATCCGCTCGGCATCGCCGTCCGCAATCTCCTCGACGGCGACTTCCGGTTCCCGGTCGGCTTCCTCGGTCGCCGAATGGACGTCGCGTCGCTCCCGACGGCCCACGGCCGTCTCTACGAGACGCCGGACGGCTTCTCCCGGCACGGCCTCGACCTCGACGCGCTGCGGATGTACCTTCGTTGGCGCGGCGCGTCGCTCTCGGACCTCCGCGCTGACCCCGACACCTTCCGCGACCCCGCGAGCATCGACGCGACCTACCCGGCGACTGACGGGGCCGTCGGCGACGAAGGTGCCGGCGATGGGGTCTCCGCAACGACGCTCGACAGCGCCGATGTGGGCGACGAAGTTGCCGATGGCGCCGGCCCGTCCGACTCCGTCGAGCCCATCGCCGCCGACCCGGCCGACGAGTGGGGCGCTGCGGCGTTCCTCGACGGAATCGAGGGGACGGCGTACGGCACGTCGCCGGAGAAACTCCGCGGCGGCCTCGACATCGTCGCCGAGCGCGACGACGTCTGGGTGTCGCCGGGCATCCCGTTCATCGTCCCGATGTTCGCTGGCACGTTCGTCGCGTTCACGTACGGCGATCTGGTCTTCGGTCTCCTCGGGGCGATCGGAATCGTCTGATCGGTCTCGGACGACCCGCACGGAGGGTTATATCCGATGACGAGGCCACCAACCGTATGCAGTGAGCGATGCCCCGCGTCGGGCCGCGGTTGCTCGGCACGCCGGCGCGGGTCCGAACGCGGCGTGCCGACTGCTAGCCAATCGCCGATCGCTGCACCTCGGCCGGTCCGATTTCCCAGCAGCAAAAGACCTATCGGCGGTACACGCCTCGGTCACAACAATGACTGGGGATATCGCGGTCGATTTTGGCGATAGCGGGCTCGTTCCCGCCGTCGCACAGGACGCCGACTCCGGCGAGGTGTTGATGCTGGCGTACGTTTCGCCGGAGGCGCTCGAACGGACCCGCGAGACGGGCCGAGCACACTACTACTCCCGGAGTCGTGAGGAACTCTGGGAGAAGGGCGCGACGAGCGGTCACACCCAGGCGGTCGCGGAGATCCGCGTCGACTGTGACGCGGACGCGCTGCTGTATCTCGTCGAGCAGTCCGGCGGCGCGTGCCACACTGGCCATCGATCGTGCTTCTACCGGACAATCGACGGCGAACACGTCGGCGAACAGGTGTTCGACCCCGACGCCGTCTACCAGTAACCGCACCAATGTCCGGATCCGACCCGACGACGGCGGACGCCGACTCCTCCAGCGACGGGATCACCGCCCAACTCGACGCGGTCGATGAACGCATCGACGCACTCGAAACGGCCCGCGAGCGACGCGACACGGTCGAGGAACGCATCGAAGAGGTTGGCGAGGACGCGGTCGTCGACGCCGCGGACGCCTACCGGAGGGCGGTCCGACTGCTCGATCGGTACGAGGACTCAGCGACCGGGACCGGCGACTTCCGGGCGTACGTCGAGTTCCAGGACAAGTTCCTCGGACTGGTCGAGGGCCTCGGCGAGTCGATCCCGGCGCACGATGCCTTTGAAGCCGCCGCAGAGCGGATGGATCAGCGCCGCCTCAGCGACGCCGACTTCGAGCGCGCTCGCGAGGATCTCGCCCCGGCCGCCGAGTACGTCGACCTCCTTGATCGGCGCGAGGACGCAACCGAACGGCTCTCGAAGGCTCGCCGCGACGCGAACCTCCACCTTGACGAGATCGACGCGGAGATCGACGCCCGCACAGAGATGCTGTCGTTCGCGGACGTCGACCTCGACGCGCCGGTCGACGCGCTTCGCGAACCGATCCGAGCGTACGACGAGGCCGTCACCGCGCAGTTCGAGTCGTTCTACGAGTCGGCGCCGATCGCCGACGTCGTCAGTTTCTTAAAGCGCGCGGAGTCGTTCCCGCTCGTCGACTTCCGCCCCCCGCCGCGGGATCTCAGATCGTTCGTCCGCGAGAGTCCTGACGCCGACGAGCCGATCCCGACTCTGCTGGAGTACGCCGAGTTCACCGGCTCGAAACTGGACCACTACGCCGAGGATCCAGCGGCGCTCCAGACCAACGTCGCGGTCCACCGGACGTACCTCGAACGCCTGTCGGCCGAACCGCTGACGGTGTCGTTGCCGCCGCCGCCCGCGGGCGAACTCAGACCCTGGGCTGGGGAAGCGATCTCGCTTCTGGGTCGCTTCGCCACGCCGGAGACGATCGCCCGGCTCAGAACGGTCCGGGATCTGACGCGACGCGACGATTACGCGGAACTTCGGCTCGCCGCCCGCGCGCACGAGGAACTCGACGCCGACGAACTCGAGCGCGTCCGCTCTGGCGCGGCCGCGACCGAACTGCAGCGCCTCCGCGACGCCCGCAATCGGCTCTCGGAGGCACTCAAGGGAGACACGTCCTCGTCCGGTCGTGGGGACAGCGACACTTCAGACGGGGCGGGCTGATGGTCGTCGTCTCAGCCGTCGCGTTCGCCGCTAGCCTCCTCTGTTTCTACTCCGGCGCGCGCGCTCTGCAGACGAAGAACGCGGTCGCCCGACTTCGCGCCGACGACCGCTTCGACGCACTTGCGTGGCTCGATCACCCGGCCGACAGGCAGCCGGCGTTTTCGGTTCCGGAGCCTCCCGAAGAGGCGTCGATCGAACGTGGGTTCGTTCTCCTCACGCTGGGCCTCTGCTGTTCGCTGCTCGGCGTCCTGACGCTCTGAATCGAGGGGTCACTCGGCCACTGTATCGCGTGCGTCACGGAGCGACCCAGCGGCGTCCGAGGCGAGCTCTTCCGCCCGCGAGCGGTCGCTCGCTTCCGCGTAGACCCGGATCTTGGGTTCGGTCCCGGAGGGACGCACGAGCACCCAGGCGTCACCGTAGTCGAGGCGGTAGCCGTCTTTCGTGTTCGGCTCGGCGTTGGCCGCCTCGGCGTACTGGCGGGCCGCCTCCAGCATCGCGTCGAGTTCAGCCTCGGTCTCGTAGTCGAGGTTTACCCGGACGTTCTCATAGTCTGTGTACGGTGCGACGACGTCGCTCGAGGGCCGCTCAGTGACGAGTTCGAGAAACCGCGCACCCACGTACGCGCCGTCGCGGACGAGCCAGTGCTCGGGGAAGAAGATCCCACCGTTGCCCTCGCCGGCGATGGGGACCCGCACGCCGTCGGCTCTGAGTTCGCGGATTCGGGTGATGATGTTCGTCGAGCCGATCGGCGTGAGTTCGAGGTCCACGCCGATCGCCTCGCAGACGTCGACGAGTCGCTGGGAGACGTTGACCGCAGCGACCGCCGCGTCGCCCGGTTCGAGTTCGGCGGCCGCGAGCGCCGCGAGCGACGCCTCCCCCGAAACGAACTGCCCGCGCTCGTCGACGAAGACGGCCCGGTCGGCGTCACCGTCGTGGGCGATCCCGACGTCGGCGTCAGCCGCGCGCACGAGCGATTTGAGGTCCGTCAAGTTTGATCCGACCGGTTCGGACTCCCGACCGGGGAAGTGGCCGTCGGGGTTGGCGTTGACCGTGACGACGTCGCAGCCGAGTTTGCGGAAGAACGTCGGGCTGGTCAGCGCACCTGCGCCGTGCCCGGGGTCGACCGCGACGGTCAGATCAGCGGCCGCAATCGCCTCGCGGTCCACCGATTTCAGAAGATCGGCGACGTACTGGCGGTTGGCCGCATCGACTGCTGTCGATTCTCCGACGGCGTCCCACGACGCGTCCGCGAACTCCTCACCGAGGACGTGGTTCTCGATCCGTTCGAGGTCTTCGACGGCCAGTTCGACTCCGTCGGCGCCGACGAGTTTCACGCCGTTGTACTCCGGCGGGTTGTGCGAGGCCGTGATCACGATTCCGGGCCGTTCGTTCTTGCCGGCGTATCGAACGGCGCCCGGCGTCGGCGTCGGCCCGAGTCGGTCGACGTCGACGCCGACGCTCTCTAAGCCACTCGTGGCCGCGTTTGCCAGCATCTCGCCGGTGGTCCGGGTGTCGCGCGCGACGATGGCCCGCTCTACGTCCCAGACGGTGCCCGCCGCCTTGGCAACCCGGAGCACGAACTCGGGTGTGAGGCCGTTTCCGATGACCCCCCGAGTACCGCTCGAACCGAACAGTTTCATCGTCGGCACCTCCTCGGCGCTTCGTAAAAGCGGTTGCGAACGCTCGCGGACGGATTCGGTCGCAAGGACTTCCAGGACCGTCTACGACTTTCCATCCGTGACCGCTCTGAATTCGGCCCAGGCGGGGACGACCTTGTCTGCAGCCAGGTAGCACGCGAAATAGAGCGCGACCGCCCCGATAACGGCCGCCCACAACCCGAGTTTCGGTTCGC
Source organism: Halobellus sp. (assembly GCF_042218505.1). Taxonomy (NCBI): domain Archaea; kingdom Methanobacteriati; phylum Methanobacteriota; class Halobacteria; order Halobacteriales; family Haloferacaceae; genus Halobellus; species Halobellus sp. Next base: position 186,167 of record NZ_JBDGQZ010000008.1, on the reverse strand, counting down.
CGTGCTGCGCCATCGCCAGCGCGAACTGCCCGATGTACGCTCCGACCACCGAGAATCCGGCAGAACCGAGACCGAACACGAACACCTCGACCAGTTCGGGGGCGAGTTCGAGTACAGAACTGCTCACAGCGTCAGATATCAGTCGTTTCGTGAGACTTTTTCGGTTTTCGACTGACTGCCTTGCCGCTGGGTCGCGAACGAAAGGGATATGTTGGGTTTCGGTTATCTGTCGAATATGGCAGGACGTTACGGCCATATCGATTACCCGACGCTCACGAAGCGCGGAGTCCTCCTCGGACTCGGACTGTTCGCACTCGGTGCTCTCGGCGAGTTTGCCCTCGCACACACCGGTATGACCGTTCCAGCCTGGGAACACACGCTACTGGTGGACGCGGAGTGGCTCGGTGTGCTCCTCGCGCTGCTTTCGCCCTTCGTCTTCGGCATCCTCCTCCCGCTGACGGAGTGACTCATCGCGGAGGAGCGCCTCGCTCCGGAGCCACCGGACCGCTTCACTCCGGCGCACTCGCACTGCTTCGCTTCGGAGACTTTAGGCCGCTCCCCCGCCCAGTGGCGATTATGACCCATCCGTTTCCGTCCTTCGAGGTCGTGCCCGCCGTCGATATGCAGGACGGCGAGGTCGTCCAACTCGTCCAGGGAGAACGCGGAACCGAGAAACGCTACGGCGACCCGGTCGACGCCGCTCGCCGGTGGGTCGATTCGGGTGCGACGACGCTCCACCTCGTAGACCTCGACGGCGCGTTCGAGGGCGAACGGGCGAACGCCGGCGCCGTCGAGGCCGTCGTTGAGGCCGTCGACGTCCCAGTCCAACTGGGGGGCGGGATCCGCACGTTCGCGGATGCGGCCGACCTGCTCGATCGCGGCGTCGAGCGCGTGATCCTCGCCACCGCGGCCGTCGAAGAGCCTGATCTGGTCGCGGAGATTGCCGACTCCTACCCCGGTCGCGTGATGGTGAGCCTCGACGCAAAAGACGGCGAGGTCGTCGTCTCGGGGTGGACCGAGAGCACTGGCCTCGACCCCGCAGACGCCGCTGCCCGCTATGCGGACCTCGGCGCGGGGGCGATTCTCTTCACCGACGTTGACGTGGAGGGACAACACGAGGGCGTCCAGGCCGGCGTGACCCAGCGGATCGTCGAGGCCGTCGATACCCCCGTTGTCGCCTCGGGGGGCGTCGCATCGCTCGACGACGTCCGAACACTCCGGGAGGCTGGTGCGGCGGCCGTGGTGGTCGGAACCGCGCTCTACGAGGGGACGTTCACTCTCGAAGCCGCGATGGATGCCTGAGCCGGACGTGGGTGAATACGGCGAGCACGGTGATTCCGATGAGCGTCGCGCCGAGGCCGGTCGCAACCCCCGAGTTCGAGAGCAGTAACACGGTTCCGAGCGCGAGCGCGTATATCCCGAGGACGACTCCCTTCATCTGCCTGAGCCCATTGTTAGGCGCTCCCAGTATCAAACTCCGCAAGACGTGCGTCTGACGCTGGGGGAATATTCCCTCCTCACGGGTCACGAGGCCAGTCGCCCGCCTCGACGACGGACAGTCAGTCCTCCCGCTCGCGGATCTTCTCGCGACCGGGAGCGATCAGTTCGTCGAGGGACGTCGCAAGCGCCCCCTTCGCGTCCGCGGGGTGGAGTTCGCCGGATTCGAGATCGGCCTCGAGTTCCTGGTACGACTCGTAGCTCAGGTCGCCGCCGTACTGGTCGGGACGCTCGACGACGACCTCCCCGAAGCGCGGGAAGACGTGGTACTCGAAGATCTGTAACACGGGGTTCTCCCGCTCTTCGCCTTCGTCGGTCGGGTCGGGATCCGCCGTCGGCGGGCAGTACGCGCTGTTGACTTTATTTTCGATCTCGGCCGTGGAATCCTCCATCGAGATCGAGACGCCCGTCGAGGTCGACATCTTTCCCACGCCGGTCGTCAGGTCGGCGATCAGCGGCGTGTGGAGGCAGGTCGGCGAGTCGGCGTCGATGCTCGGAAGGGTGTCGCGGGCGAGCATATGGACCTTCCGCTGTTCCATTCCGCCGATCGCGAGATCCACGTCGAGGTAGACGATGTCGAGCGCCTGCATCAGCGGGTAGACGGCCTGTGCGACGGTCGCGGTGTCGCCGCCGGCGATCTCGGACATCGCGCGCTCGGCCCGCGAGAGCGACGTTTCCAGTTCGAGCGCGTGCAGATCCAGGATGTACTCCTCGTCGAGTTGGTACTCCGAACCCAACACGAACTCCGTCTGGGACGCCGCGAGTCCGTAGGCGACGAACTGTTCCTGCATCCGGGCCGCTGTCTCGCGGATCTCCGCGAAGGTCCCCTTGCCGTTGAGGTACGCGTGGACGTCGGCCAGGAGGACGACGACCTCGAAACCCGCCTCCTGCAGTTCGATGAGTTTGTTCGCCGTCAGCATATGGCCGATGTGGAGGACGCCCGAGGGTTCGTACCCCACGTACGCTCGCTTTCCGTCCGGGGAGTCGGCTAGCGCGCGCACTTCCGCTTCGGTGACCACCTCGGAGACGTTCCGGGTGATCTGTTCGTAGGCGTCCATACAGGGCAGAAGTCCCGACGCCGGCATATGACTTCTGGGTTGACGGCGACGCAAGACCTCCCCGGCCGATCCCGACCGGAAAGCGTCATATCTGTCCGGTCCGAAGACGGTCCGATGGCAACGACCCGTTCGCCGCTCGTCCTCCTCGGAGGGCTGGTCACCGTGGCCTTCATCCCGCTGTTCGCGATGTGGCTCGTCGTCGCCGACCTGGGGACGCTCGCGTACTTTTTCAGTTTCGCGCTCTACTTTCTGATCGCCCACGTCGCACTCCCGGGATGGGTATATCTCGACGCGAACGGCCGCGGCAGCGACGCGCCGCTGACGTGGACCGGGATCACGTTCCTGCTCCCGTTCGTCGGGTTCGTCGCGTACTACTTCCTCGGACAACCCGACGCACCACACCGCGCGGACGCCGACGCCCGGCCGCGATAGGATCGTGACTGCAATCGCCTCTTGAGCCACCGACGCCTCTACATAGGTTCCGGGTGAATGAAGACTGTGCCCGCCGACTCCTTCCGCACGAAACGCGGCACTGCCCAATTCATATCCGACGCCGTTCGCTTCGAGGAGTCGTTTGTCGGCTACCTCCGGGGACTCTACCGCGACTACTGGCGCAGCGACTCGTGGTCGCAGCGCGTCGTGTTCGTGGGCTACGTCTTCGGACTGTTCTACGGCGTCGGCTGGTTCGCCACTACCGTCGCAAGCGGCGATTTCGGCATCGTCGCCATCGTCGTCGGCGTCGTCCTGTTCCTCTGGCTCGTGAACCTTCTCCGCGGCTTCCGATCGCCGGACCGGATTCCCCTCGTGGACATCGAATCCGTCACGGCTGTCCCCGGGGCGAAAGGTGTGACTCGGCCGCGCCTCGTCGTCGCGTACATCGACGACGGATCGGTCCGGAAGCGGCGGGTGAACCTCCCCTCACTGTACACGGAACAGGGCGATGCCGTCTACGAGTGCGCTATCGAGGCCTTCGAAGAACGCGGGATCGAAGTCGCCCGCCGGTCCGGTTAGCGGGACTCGCTTCGGGTCTCTGCGCGGTGCTCGGAGATAATCTGATCGACCATTGAGGCCTTCTGCTCTTTTCGGCGCTCTTCGGCCCGCCGCTCCCAGTCCTCGATTGCGCCCTCGACGTCGACTTCGCTGGCAACGGCGAGTTCGTCCACCTCCTGAATCGCGACGTCGTCGGCCGGCGCGACGGGGATCTCGTGCTCGAAGAGAATGCGGTCGGCGACGTTCGAGAGATTGCCGCCAGAGCGCAGGACGACACGCGGCTCGATGTCGGCCAAACGCCGGGCCGTCGATCGCCCCGCCCCCGAGGCGTCCCGGAGGTAGACGACGTCGCCGGCGGCTAGGCCGAACTGTTCGTCGGCGGTTTCGATGGCGTCGCGGGTGAACTGCTCGATCACCTTCACGGAGACGAGGTCGCCGTCGGTGTCGACGTCGGCGAAGTTCGAGTGGTCCAGTTTCCAGAGGCGTTTGAGGCGTTCGAGTTTCTCATCGAGCGCTTCGTTTTCGTCTTCCAGCGTATCGATCCGCCGCTCCAGACGGTTGTTCTCGCGCTCGAGGCGCTTCACTTCGCGACGTTCTCTGGCCTCCCGGCGCTCCTCACGTTTGGCTTCCGAGAGTTTCTCCTCGTACTCCTCGATTTCGGCGTCGCGCTGCTCGATGGTGTCGTCGAGATCCTCGATGTGGGATTCCAGCCGCTCGACTCGCGTGCGGAGTCGGCGGATCTCCTTTTCGTCCTCGGTGAGTTCGCGCTCGTGGTGTTCCGATCCGGTCTCCTGCTCGTCCTCGTCGTCGACGATGTCGCGCAGGACGGCCTCGACTGACTCCTCGCCGGCGATGACGCGAGCGATCACCTCGCCGCGCTCGACGTCCGGCGGCACTTTCCGCGAGATCCGCTCGATCTGGTCTTCGTGGTCATCGAAGGCGAACAGCGCTGCCGCGAGCGCGTCACGCTGGTGGTCGTTCTCGTAGGACGTGTCGCGCGCCCGGTGGAGTTTCTCGTCGACCGGGAGGTCCGAGTTCGGCGTCCACGCGGCCGCATCGAAACTCCGCCGGAACTTCTCGACGGTCTCGGGCATCGGCGTCACGTCGGCAGCGACGAGAACCGGCCGCCCGCGTTCGATCAGCCACTCGATGACGTCGGCAGTGTCGGCCGTTCGCGTCGAGTACACGTCGAGGACGCTCCCGTCGAGGCCGACGACTGCGGCCGCGGTGGTGGTCCCCGGATCGATCCCGACGAACACGTGATCCCGACGCTTCACCAGCGGCTCGAACTCGATTCCGTCGCGCCGCTCGCGCTCGATTTCGATCCGCGTGTCGCCGGAGCGGCCCTCGGAGACCGGGATGTCGCCCGGCGGCGCTTCGACGGTAAAGACGGCGTTGGCGTACCCGCCGTACTTCTCGGTCACGTCGACCTCGAACTCGAGATCGGCCTGCTGGAACCGGTCTTTGACCTCCCGCGTGCGCCGCTTCACCGACCCGTGGATCCGGCGAGTGTAGCGATCCTGACTCCAGCCGCCCTTGCCGGTCGAGCGCCCGCGAGAGACTTTCACGGACGTGGTGTCGCCGAACGCAGACACCTCGTAGCCGATGTTCGCGGCCGCCAGGCGTGCCGCCGCCTCGGCTTCCTTCATCGGCTTCTTTCCGTAGGGAACGCCGTGTCTGGAGGCGACGCGCGAAAGCGGTTCGGGTCGCTCCGCGCCGGTCACCTGTACCAGCGTCGTCGCCTCGGGAATCGTCCGCAGAAAGTGAACGAGTGCGTCCTTGTCGGCCGCGAGTTCGTACATATTGTCCGTCGCCAGCATCGCCGGCTCCTCGCGGTCGAGCAGGCGGCGAAGCTTCCGATAGGAGACGACGTCGCGATCGACGTTTTCGCCGTCGAAGGCGACGAGGGCGTAGGAGGGCGAGTCACCTCGGACGTCGCCGCTCTGGATGTCGACGCCGAAGACGAGAGAGTCGAGGGCGCTCGTCCGATCGTTCACAACACTGGATTGGTCGTGTGCAGATATATATGCCACGCCGACACACCCCCGAGCGTTTATGTACGATCGCGGGGCCATCGTCGCCGTGATCTGACCGCTCTCCCGCGCCGGTTCGCGGTTGTCCGGCACGCCCGCGCGGGTCGACGACGCCGGCTGTCAGCCAACCCATCTGATCGACTGCTACTCCTCGGTGTCCGGGTAGGGGACCTCGAACGTGTGACCGTCGTCGGGGACGAACGCCGTCTCTCCGTCGAACGCCTCCTTTGCCTCCCGTTCGATCGGTCCCGCGTCGCCGGCGTATCGCGAGGAGATGTGGGTGAGCGCGAGCCGCGTCGCCCCTGCGCGGTTGGCGATCTCGGCCGCCTCCCTCGCGGTCGAATGGCCGGTCTGTTGCGCCCGCCCTGCCCACTCCGCGCCGAAGGTGGCGTCGTGGATCAGCAGGTCCGGCTCTGCGGTGGCATCGACGGCGGCCTCGACGGGTCTAGTGTCACCCGTGTAGACGAATCGCCGGCCCGGTCGGGGGTCGCCGACGACCTGATCCGGCTCGATCACGGTGCCGTCGTCCAGCTCCACGGACTCGCCGTTGTGGAGCTGTCCGAACTTCGGGCCGACGGGGACGCCGAGTTCCTCGGCTCTCTCGCGGTCGAACCGTCCGCGTCGATCGTCTTCGACGAGCGCGTAGCCCATCGAACTCGCGTTCCGGTGCTCCGTCGCGAACGTCCGGACCTCGTAGCCGTCCCCATCGAGCGCGACGCCGCCGGGTCGGACCTCGTGGACGTTAACCGGGAAGCCGGGCCGGTAGCCGCCGGCTTCGACGAGGTTCTTCAGATGTCCCTTCGAGCCGGGTGGTCCGTGGATTGCGATTGCCGACTCCCGGTCGTTGAAATCGAGTGTCTGGATCAGGCCGGGAATCCCGAGGACGTGGTCGCCGTGGAGGTGCGTGACGAACACGTGTGAGACGGAGAACCCGGTTCCGAACCGCATCATCTGGCGCTGGGTGCCCTCGCCGCAGTCGAACAGCAACCGTTCTCCCTCGCGCTCGACGAGAAACGCGCTCGGGGCTCGTTCAGTCGTCGGCACGGCCCCGCCCGTCCCGAGGAACGTCACGCGCATCGACATACCACTCCTCCGGGACCGCGGGCTAAACGCGTGTCGGATCTCGCGAGAGCCCCCGGAACGGGATGGCCGCGCCGTTCAGCACTCGCCGGTCGGTACTCATTTGTGTGGATCTCACCACACGTCAAGTATGGACGGGCGTCGTGACACCGACTCGCCGTGGTGGACGAGTCCGACCCCGGCAGACTCGGATGACCCGGTTGTCGCCGCGACTGTCTTCCTCGTTCTCGGGGCCGGACTCGGCTCGCTGTTCGGCGTACCGATTCTCGCCGCCGTCGACTTCTGGATGTTTTTCGCCATCGGGTATGCGGTTGTCGTCCCGCTCGTGTCGCTGATCCGCGGACACCGCGGGAGCGATTCTGTCGCTGCCGAATCGTCTGCGGACGGGAAAGTCGATCGGATGGTCGACGAACGCGACCGGGAGGTGAGCGATGCCGCCGAGGGAGCGATGGACGCCGCGCTCTCTCGCCTCCGCGACCGATACGCGCGCGGGGACCTCTCTGACGAGCAGTTCGAGCGGAAACTGGAGGTGCTCTTGGAGACCGACACGCCGGAGAACGCGAGAGAGCGGGCCGAACGCGACGGAACCGTCCGTTCTGAGGACCTCGACGACGCGGACCCCGCAGGTCCGATTCGCGAACCCGAACGCGACTCCGAGCATCGGTGAGGCCTCCGCCGAGCGCCGCCCGGTCGTCCGAGAGGGAGAGTTTCTTACCCCCCGACCGACTACTCGCGGTCGATGGACGCGCCCCTGTGGACGGAGACGCACGCGCCGTCGCTCTCGAAACTCCCACAGTCGGAGGTCCGCGAGCGCTTGGCCCGCACCGTCGACGAACCGATGAACCTCGTCGTCCAAGGGCCGCCCGGCGTCGGCAAGACGGCGGCCGTCCGCGCTCTCGCCCGCGAGACGCACGAGGACCCTGACGCCGATCTGATCGAGATCAACGTCGCCGACTTTTTCGATCGGACAAAAACGGAGATCCGCGAGGATCCGCGATTCTCACGCTTCCTCCAGGGCCAGACGGCGTTCTCGAAGCAGTACCGCCGAGGCGATCAGTCGAACAAGTACAAACGCCAGTGGTCCAAGCGCGATATGATCTCGCACGTGATGCAGGAACTCGCCTCCTACAAACCCGCATCGGGGACCTACAAAACGGTCCTGCTGGACAACGCCGAGACGATCCGCGAGGACTTCCAGCAGTCGCTCCGCCGCGTGATGGAGCAGTTCCACGAGAACACCCAGTTCGTGCTCGCGACCCGTCAGCCATCGAAGCTGATCCCGGCGATCCGCTCGCGGTGCTTCCCCGTCCCGGTCCGTGCGCCGACGACCGACGAGATCGAATCGGTTCTCGAACGGATCGCCGACCGTGAGGCGGTCGATGCTGAACCGATGGCGCTGAATCTCGTCGCCTCGAAGGCCGGCGGCGACCTCCGATACGCCGTGCTCGCTGCCCAGCACGCGGCCGTCGAGGGCGACGGGAAAATCACCGTCGACTCGGCGGATGCTGCGCTCTCGGAGGTAGGCCACGAGAACGACCTGAAGGCCGTCCTCGACGCCGCGGCGGCGGGCGAGATCAGCGACGCCCGCGATCAGCTGACCGAACTGATCGACGACGACGGTTTCGATGGCCAGGAGTTGCTGTCGGAACTCCTCCGGGTTGCCGACACCTACCCGGAGTCCTACGGGGAGGCGAATCTGATCCGGCTCCACCGACTGGCGGGAGCGGTCGACCTCGACCTCGCGGAGGGCAACGACGGCCGGCTTCACATCACCCACCTGCTGGCGGCGTGGGCCGGGGGACGAGACGAACTCGACGGGGAGGCGCTGATTTGAGTGATGCGGTTCGCTCCGGGTGCGCGCCGACTCGCGATCCCCGCGTTCGCAGCGGCCGCGCTCCTCGCACCGGTGGCGTTCCCGCTGTCGCTTCTCGCGCTCGCGATCGGCGGATTCGTTGGCTGGTTCTTCCGCGATCCGGAGCGGCGACCCTCGGGACCGGGCGTGGTCTCACCGGCCGATGGTCGTATCTCTGTCGTCCGTGTGGAGGGCGACCAGTTCCGCGTCGGCGTGTTTATGAACGTCACCGACGTTCACGTGAACCGCGCCCCGTTCGACGGGACCGTCGAGAGCGTCACCCATCGACCGGGCAAGCACCTGCCGGCCTTCTCGAAGGAATCGGAGCGCAACGAGCGCGTCGACGTCACCATCGCGACCGAAGCGGGCCCCGCCGAAGTCTCGCTCATCGCCGGCGCGTTTGCGCGGCGCATCCATCCGTACGTTCAGGCTGGCAACGACCTCGCCCGCGCCCAGCGGATCGGACACATCGACTTCGGTTCGCGCGCCGACGTGTTGCTGCCGCCGGCGTACGACCGCGAGGACCTCCTCGTCGCAGAGGGTGACCGCGTCCGCGCCGGCGAGTCGATCGTCGCCGCGACGGATCGATAGCCGACGAACCGGGCGCGCTGCTGGACGAGCTCCGCTCAGATGGCCCAGCACACAGAGGGCGTATCAGCGGCCTGCTTGGTGATCGTAGCGCTCGACCAACACCTGGAGCCACCAGAGTTTCAGGCCGACGCTGACGGCGACGCCGAGCGTCGCTCCTCCCGGCGATTGTCGCCACGCAGCGTACAGCGCGTACACGAATCCGAGCGCACCGACAGTGTTGTACACGTTCGGGTGGCCGAGTCCGACCGTCCGGTTCGTTTCCTCCTCGATCCACCACTGCTCGGCGAGGACGGCGCGAGTCATCCACGCGTCTTCGGTTTCGGGCGGCGGGAACAGGAACGGATTGACGACCGTCCACACGAGCGCGGCCCCGAGCAGCCGCCAACTGCGGCGATAGATCGCGGAGACGATCAGGGCGCCCAACGGGACCCGGGTCCACCCGCTCTTCGGGTTCGAGTGACGGGCCCAGAACCGCTCGTCGAACTGCTCTGTGATACCACTCATCATACTCGACGCTTCGGCGGCCGCACACATAATCTTGGGCGGAATCGGAGGCCTACCTACTCAGCAGTCGGCTGCAGGCGGATTTCCGGGCAGCGAGGGGAACTCCAGTTGCATAAGTGAGGCGTATCGCCCGGCAGCACCGTCGCTACCCCTTGCTCTGACTCCGAACACAACGGAGGTAGTCATCGCCTCCGTCGCCCGGTCGCGATCGGACGGTACGCCGGTCGCTTACCGGTGCACCGTGTCCTCAGCGGACGGGAGCATCCACCGAAGTTCCTCGACGGGCTGCTGATACACGACCGTAACCGGCTTGTTGACGAGCCGAATGACCTTGTCGGCGGTACTGCCGAGTAGCATCTCTTCGACGCCACCGAGCCCACGAGAGCCGATCACCACGAGGTCGATGTCGTTCTCCTCGACGTAGTTTTGAATCTGTTTGTGCGCGATTCCGATGACGACCGCCGTTTCGACGTCGAGGCCGGCGTCTCTCGCTACCTGTGCGGCCTCCTCGGTGATTTTCTCGCCGTACTCGACGTACTCCGCCCGTTTCGATTCCTCCTCTCCGGTGATCGGGACGATCTTCGCCTCGAACTCGTCCACCACGTGCAGTATGTGGACCGTTGCACCGATTTCGTCTGCGAGTTTGATCCCCTCCTCGACCGCGTTCGCCGCCTGTTCGCTCCCGTCGGTTGGGATCAGGAGATTGTCGTAGCTCATAGATATCTTTTCAACAATACAATAATTAAATGTATTGCTCAGTTCGCACACGTTCGTGACCATCGAGTCTCCGACAACCCTCGGAGACGAACAACCGACAATAGGCTCTAGTAGCGTTTGCAATTAATTGCACAGCCGATCACACGCAGTCGTGCGATCGAGTGAGCGAAGGCTTGCAAACGCTAGTTAATATCCCCATTTCGACCCGGATCCGCTCACGCACGCCTGAGGACGTGGACGTGGCGGTCGAGTGACCGGTGGACGCGCCGCTCGAAGCGGGTATCGACCGTCCACCCGGCATCCTCCGCCTCGGCGCTCCACGAGCGATCGGCGACGAGGACGCACGACGGTGCGACTCGCACCGCCTCCTCCAGCGCGCCCGCGACAAGATCGGCGAGTTCGTGTCCGGCGATCTTCGACTGCCGGCCGTACGGCGCATCGAAGACGACGGCGTCGATGGCCTCGGCGGCGACCGGAAGATCGGTGGCGTCGCCGCGGACGACGCCCCAGTCTCCGTCGGCGTCGAGATAGTGTCCGAGATTCTCCGCTGCCCCAGTTGCCATCTTCGCCTGCGCGTCGGAGCCGACGGCGCGTGCGCCGACGAGTCCAGCCTCGACGAGCAGGCCGCCGGTCCCGCACATCGGATCGAGGACTGTTGCGTCCGGAAGCGCGGGCCCCGCGGCGAGGTTGACGTACGCCCGGGCGTCCATCGGGGCCATACTCCCCGGTTGGAAGAACGGGCGGTCGGTCGGTGCGCGCGACCCGAACGACGTCTCGCGCTCGGCCACCGTCCACCCGACGAGACAGACGTCCTCGGCGAAGCAGACCCGGAGTTCGTGGTCGGGGTCGTCGAGGTCGACCGCGAAGCCGCGATCGACGAGAACGCTGCCGAGTTCCCGCTCGGCGTCAGCCGTGCTCACGTCGGTGCTCGACCGGACATTCCGGGCCCGGACCGCAACCGTCCCAGCGCGATCGAACGACGCCGCTTCGAGCACCGCGACGGCGCTCGCGACGTCTGCGTCCGCCTGGCCCACCAGTTCGGACGCGCCGCGAGTGTACGCGAGTGTCGGGAGACGACCGCGACGGATCCCGCGGGCGGTCGCGAGTCCTGGCGCGACGCGCTCGACGGCCGAGGCGGCGGCCCGTTCGGCCTCGAGGGCGGCGAATCGCTCGTCGGTCGCCTCCCCCGCCAGTTCCAAGTAGTACACGCCCGAATCTCACCCTCGCTGTCAATCAGGGTATCGGAACGTGGCCCGTCCGCTGCCAGGTGGTGGGTTGCCCGGCCTACACTGCGCCGCTCGGGCCCGTGTTCGGTGCCTTTCGTACGACCGACCGAGTCGCCGACGCGGCGCACCAATCTTTTTAAACCTTAAATACGTCGTTTAAGTCGTCTATGAGCGATCCCAAGGACACAATCAACATCGAAAACGTCGTCGCCTCCACGGGGATCGGCCAGGAGCTCGACCTCCAGAGTGTCGCGATGGACCTCGAAGGCGCGGACTACGATCCAGAGCAGTTCCCCGGCCTCGTCTATCGGACTCAGAACCCCAAGTCGGCGGCCCTCATCTTCCGCTCCGGCAAGATCGTCTGCACCGGGGCGAAATCCACCGACGACGTTCACGAAAGCCTCCACATCGTCTTCGACGAACTCCGCGATCTCCGAATCCCCGTCGACGACGACCCCGAAATCACGGTCCAGAACATCGTCACTTCCGCCGATCTGGGCCGAAATCTCAACCTCAACGCTATCGCTATCGGTCTCGGCCTCGAAAACATCGAGTATGAGCCCGAACAGTTCCCCGGTCTGGTCTACCGTCTCGATGAGCCCTCCGTCGTCGCTCTTCTGTTCGGTTCCGGCAAACTCGTCATTACCGGCGGCAAGGCGCCCGACGATGCCCGCGAGGCCGTCGACGTCATTACGTCTCGACTGAGTGAACTCGGCCTGCTCGAGGACTGAGGCGCTCACTCCTCGATGTCGCTTCCGCTCCAGTCTACGCCGGGGACGCCGCTGGCGATCGCCGGCACGTTTGCCTCGCTCGCGATCTTTCTCTCCATCACGGTGCACATCGCCGCTCGAAACGTCCTCGGCGACGTTCCCGTCCGGAACGCGTTCGTCATCGGACCCGTCCCGGCGGCCGTAAGTTTCCTTATTACGACGTTCGCGCGCACCAACACGCCGGTGCTCTTTTTCGGCCTCGGCCTCGCGCTCGTCCTCGACGGAATCGCGATCCACTACCTGTACGACCGCGCGCCGCGGCTCTCGGCGTACATCACCGTCATCCACTTCGTCGTGAGCGTCATCCTCGGGACGGTCCTGTTCGGGATTCTAGCAATCTTCCAGAGCGCACCCGGGTGAGGTGCTCGCGCCCCCCTAGTTCTCCCGCCTCACTCGACGAGGCGCTCGATCTCGGTAACCAGGATCCCCGACGCCCCGACTTCCTTCAGGTCGTTGACGACCTCGAAAACGTCGCGCTCGTCGACGACGACGTGGACCGCGACAGTGTCGTCGCCGGCGACGTCCATCACCGTGGGGCCGCCAAGTCCCGGGATGACCTCGCGGACGTCGTCGAGTTTCCCGTTCGGGACGTTCATCATCACGTAGCGCTTGTCCTCGGCGTCGAGGACGGACTCGAAGGCGGTCACGAGTTGGGTCACCTTCGGGTCGTCGGCGTAGTCCGGATGGGCGTACAACCGGACCGACGATTCGAGCACCTCGTCGATCACGCCGAGCCGGTTCATCCGCAGCGTCGTGCCCGTCGAGGTGATGTCGACGATGGCGTCGGCCATCTCGACGTGCGGGGTCAGTTCGGTCGCGCCGGTCACCTCGACCACGTCGGCGTCGATCCCGTGTTCCTGAAGGTACTGCCGGGCAATCCGTGGGAACTCGGTCGCAACGCTCCCGCCGGCGATGTCCGCGGGATCCTCGATCGACCCGCCCTCCGGCGCGGCCAGGACGAGTCGGCAGCGGCCGAAGCCCAGATCGACCAGTTCGACCAGGTCGCGGCCGGATTCGACGATCTGGTCGCGGCCGGTGATCCCGACCGCGGCGGCCCCGTCCCAGACGTACTCGGGGATGTCCGCCGCACGGGCGAACAGGACGGTCACCTCGGGATCGACGGTGTCGGCGTAGAGTTTCCGGTCCGCGGCGCTCTCGATGTGGAGTCCGGCGCGTTCGAGCAGGTCGACGCTCGGTTCGTGCAGGCGACCCTTGTTGGGGACGGCGATGCGCATACCTGCGCCTCACGCGCCCACGACGTACCACTTTCGCTCCCCGGTCGCCGCCGCTCCGCTGCTCCGGCGTCGCGAACGCGCGCTCCACGAGCACGACTGTATCTCCGCCACGGGGACGACCACGCGTGCTGCCGAGGCACAACGATCATAGGCGCACGCGTCGATTCGCCACTATGACCGACACCGACGGCGACGAGGAGGGCGGCCCGACCCGTGAGGCCGCCGTCTCGCGCGAGACGGCCGAGACGACTATCGACGTCACGCTCGCGATCGACGGCGACGGCGACAGCGCGGTCGAGACAGGCGTCGGCTTCTTCGATCATATGCTGGCGTCCTTCGCCAAGCACGGGCTGTTCGATCTGACCATCCGCTGTGATGGCGACCTGGAGATCGACGACCACCACACTGTCGAGGACGTCGCGATCGTGCTGGGCGAGGCCTTTGCCGAGGCGCTCGGGAACAAGCGCGGCATCGTTCGGTACGCTGACCGACGAGTCCCGCTTGACGAGGCGGTCGCCAGCGTCGTCGTCGACGTGAGCGGCCGGCCCCACTTCGAGTTCGAGGGCTCGTTCTCACAGCCCGAGATCGGCGACTTCACGAGCGATATGGCGCGGCACTTCGCGTACTCGCTGTCGATGAACGCGGGCCTGACGTTGCACGCCGAGGTCGACGGCGTCAACGCACACCACGAGGCCGAGGCGCTGTTCAAGGCGCTCGCGCGTTCGCTTGACGACGCTACGCGGCTCGATCCCCGGCGCAGCGACACCCCGAGCACAAAAGGCGAACTGTAGCGCTACACCCGGTAGAGCTTCTCGCCGTCGTCCTCGAGTAGGTCGCGCTCGACCGCGTACGCGATGATCTCGTCGACGTGGCCCGCCTCCAGTTCGTAGGCGCTCGTGGCGAGTTCGACCAGTTCGTGCCGCTCGACGGGGAATTCGCGATTCCCGAGCAGCCGCATCACCGTGCGGAAGTCCTCCGGTTCGTCGGCGTCGCTCGCGCCGTCCTCGGGGACCGGCGTGTCGGTTTCCTCGCCGCTCGGGGCGACGTCTCCCTCCCGGTCGGCACTCCCCGGTGTGGTGTCCCCCGACTCTCCGCCACCGATTCCCGCTGGCTCGTCTGTCGTCGATCGCGGCCGTCCGCTGGGTGGCTCTCCCGGTTCGTCACTCTGGCCTCCGGATTCGGCGTGGGAGCCGTCGTCCGGGCCTTCCCACTCCTCGCTCGCTTGACGGTCACTCTCGTTACCGGATCCGACGTCGGGCATCCTGCCCGTCCCCTCCGATATCGACGTCCCGCGCGGGTCGTCGTCTGCGAACGAGTCCGTCGGATCCACGTCCGACTCCGACCCGACCGAACCGCCGGTCGGCGCGGCCTCGCTCTCGGGTTGGTGTTCGCCCGCGTGCTGTTCGACGCCGAGCCGGGACAAGAGCGGCGTCAGAACGGTCTCTAAGGTATCGAGGCAGTCATCACAGAGAACAACGCGCCGCTGTTCGGCCTCCGTCGGCGACAGTTCTGGCGGCACCACCTCGTAGACGCCGGCCGCTTCGCCGTCGCAGAAATCGCACGTTCGGAGTTGACGCATCGGCATACGTGGTCTCTCTTCCGGCGCGCCGATAAAACCCGCTGGCAAGCGCTCCCGACTATGCGGTCTCGACGGGTCCGCCGCGGTCGGTCCACCCCGTCAGGCTGTCTTCGTAGAAGCCGATGTCCTCGTACCCGAGTGACCGCAGGACGACGTAGGTGTGGCTGATCCGCCGCGCGGTGTTACAGTACAGCAACACCCGCCGGTCGGGCGTTATCTCGGCGGCTTCGAGAATCGATCGTAACTCGGTCTCGGGCTTCAGACCGCGCGTCTCGTCGTCGACGAGGTCGCGCCAGTCGACGTTGACCGCGTCGGGCAGGTGCCCCTCGTCGTATTCGCGGGGTTCGCGCGTGTCGACGATCACCGTGCTGTCGTCGTCCAGCGCGGCGGAGACGGTCCCGTAATCGACGAGTGGCGAGTGCGCGGGTTCCCGGACCGCGTAGTCGGTCGTCGCGTGCGACGGCGCGTCCGAGGTCGTCTCGTGTGCCTGATTCCACGCGCTGTAGTCGCCGTCAAGCAGATGCAGCCGATCGGGCGGATGACCGTACAGTTCGGCGGTGACCAGAAAACGGGCGGCGAAGACGCCGTGGGTGTCGTCGTAGGCGACGAGATGGTCGTCGGGGCCGATGCCGGCAGCAGACAGGAGTGATTCCCAGATCTCCGCGCCGGGAAGCATCCCTTCATCGCCCGTCTCGCTGCGGAACTCCCCGAACGGTATCGACGCCGCTCCCGGGACGTGGCCGATGCCGTCGAACTCCCAGGCGTCGCGGACGTCGATTACGCTCGTCTCCTCATCTTCGAGCCGGTCGGCGAGCCACGCGGCCGACACGACGGCATTTCTGTACATACGTGCTCGTTCGAGAGGCCCGGTCTTCAACGTGGTCGATTCGGCCACCGCTCGCCCGGTGTCAGAGAAACCAGCAAATGTTGCGCACTATTCCCTAGACGTACTCACCGTGGCCTTCCGAGGCGACGCCCATCCGCCGCCGGGAGACGGTCCAGCGGTTTTAACCGGCAAAATTTTCTGTATAATGGGAGGACGGGCAGTACGCGCCGTAGTTGTGGGGATTATACCGGATGAGGCCGTAAAGGAGAACGCAATGACAGACGACGGCTACGCGAAAGACGTGCTCGTCTCCCCTGAGTGGGTAGAGGAGCGACTCGATGAGTTCCAGAGCGACGACCCCGAACACCGACTGGTGGAGGTCGACGTAGACACCGAGGCGTACGACGAGAGCCACGCGCCCGGCGCGATCGGCTTCAATTGGGAGAGCCAACTCCAGGACCAGACCAACCGCGACATTCTCGACAAGGACGACTTCGAGGACCTGCTGGGTAGCCACGGAATCTCCGAGGACTCGACGGTAATCCTCTACGGCGACAACTCGAACTGGTTCGCTGCCTACACCTACTGGCAGTTCAAGTACTACGGCCACGACGACGTCCGACTCCTGAACGGTGGTCGCGACTACTGGATCGACAACGACTATCCGACCACCGACGAGATCCCCGACTTCTCCTCCGTCGAGTACTCGGCACGGGGCCCGTTCGAGTCCATCCGCGCCTACCGCGACGACGTCGAGCACGCCGTTGGCGAGGACCTCCCGCTCGTCGACGTCCGCTCGCCCGAGGAGTTCCGCGGCGACATCCTCGCCCCGCCGGGACTGCAAGAGACGGCCCAGCGCGGCGGCCACATCCCCGGCGCGCAGAACATCTCGTGGGCGGCGACCGTCAACGACGACGGGACGTTCAAGTCCGCCGACGAACTCGAAGAACTCTACGCCGACCAGGGTATCGACGGCTCCGAGACGACCGTCGCCTACTGCCGGATCGGCGAGCGCTCCTCGATTGCGTGGTTCGCGCTGCACGAACTGCTCGGCTACGACGAGGTCGTCAACTACGACGGCTCCTGGACCGAGTGGGGCAACCTCGTGGGCGCGCCGATCGAGACCGGCGACGCCGAATAACCGCGGGAACAGCCGCTGACGCACCGGCAGCCACCCTCTCGTCTCTTTTTTGACTATCCACCGAGCACGAGCGACGCGATTGCGGGCGTGAGGAATGCCTCCACGAGCGCTGCAACGACGAACAGCGGGACGAGACCCAGAAGCACCCGATAGGCGTGACGGATGGCCCGGGCGATTTCGTCGTCGGTGCGACGCCCGCGAAGCGCACCCACCCCGACGAGGCCCAACCGGAGTCCCAGGGCCCCACCGACGACGATCGAGGGGATCTCGATCACGCCGTGCGGCGCGACCAGCGCCAGAAACGCCACCGGCTCGAAGACCCCGCCCACCGCGCCCACGATGAGCCCGTTGAATCCGAGGTTCACGACCGCTGGGATCCCGGCAGCGAGGCCGCTGTACGCCAGCCCCACCGCGACCAGCCAGTTGTTCACCGCGAGGTTTGCGGCGGTCCCGAGGGGGCCGAACGCCCCACCGCCGAAGATGGTGCCTACGTCCCCGCTGACCGGCAGCGTGACGCCGACAGAGGAGGTCGCGAGCCAGCCGATCACGCCGCCCGCGGCGACGCAACCGAGTGAGACGAAGTTTGCGCCCGGACGGTCACGCACGAACTCACCGACGGCTCGCAGGCCGCCGCTGAACGCCGCACGCGCTCGGGCATCGAGTGGCGTCGGGTCCGGGTCGGCGGGGAGCGTCGTTTCGGCGTACAGCGATGTCTTGACCCCGTCCAGAATTGGTGGAATAATGATGACACCGAGGAGTCCGGTCACGCGGTTCGCCCCCACGACCGAGCCGATGGCGGTGGCAGTCCCGATCAGGACGACGGCGCCCGCCGCGACGGCGACGTAGCCGAGGAACGCGACCGGCCGATCGATCGGGAACCCGGCGCTCTTTCGGACCGCGGCGAACGCGCCGGCGTCGTCGACGACGACCGCCTGCTCGGCGAAGGCGAAAAGCAGCACGACCGCGAGGACGAGCAGCGCGCCGAGGAGCGTCCCGAGCAGGGCGACGCCGACACCCAGGAGCGATCCCCCGACTGACGGTGCGCCTGCGGCTGAACCGCCCGCCGACGCAGACGCGCTGAAGACGGCCCCAGCCACGCCCGCGACGACCCCACCCACCGGGACGACGACCGCGGCGAGCGCGAGGAGGAACAGCACTCGAACGCCGAGAACCGAGCGCCAGTGCGTCCGCGCACCTTCCACGGCCGCTCTGACGCCGTCGCGGCCGCGGAGCAGGCCGAAGATCCCACCGATCGCGGCCGCGCTTCCAAGCGCCGATGCGAGCAGTGCGAGCGCGATTGCTGTGAGTGCGCCGACGGCCACGAGGGCGACGATTTCGGGCGTCAGGAGGCCGGCGACGGCTTCACCGAGACCGGCACCGATCATCTGCGGGTCGAACGTGCTGGGGTCGCCTATGCCGCTTCCACCGCTTCCACCACTCGGCGCGCTCTGCAGTTGACGTAACTGGTCGATAAACGGATCCAACCGTCCGCTCGCGGCCGCCAGCCAGACTGCGAACAGGCCGGCTAGCAGTACCGGGACGCGGGCGACGCCGTAGAGACCGCTCACGAGGAGATACACCGGGAGGACCGACGCCGACCGCTCGGAGAGCAGTCGCCAACTGGTCCGGAGGGCGCTGGAGGGCTTCACGATAGGCAGGTGGGGGCCGAGCGGCATAGGGGTTCGGCCGGAATCGACTCGCCGCTCGAGGCTCAGAACTTCTGAAGCAGGCGCTCGTAGAACGCTGAGTCCGATCCGTCGGCGTCGGCCAACTTCTCTACGATGAGTTCGGGCGTCGAGCGCGCAAGGTGGTCTTTCACCGGCGAGCGGTCCACCACCAGTTCGCCGTTCTCGAGGCCGAGCGCTTCGATGCCGTCGACCGCGATGTCGAAGTCGGCGGCCTCGCGGATCTCGCCCGCAAGGTGCGAAACGAAAACGGCCGTCGCGTCCTGCTCGGCGAGCGCTTCGAGGATCCCGGCGACGATCTTCGCAGACGCGCCCGGTTCGGTGATGCTCTCGAGTTCGTCGACGAGGACGAGGCGATCGGCAGCGCCGTCAGCCAACCCGCGGAAGTCGCGGAGCGTGCTCTCAAACGCGCCAGCGTCGAGCGTGCCCTGGGTCTTTGCGTAGTAGTGCAGTTCAGAGAAGCGCTGGAGTTCGACGCGCTCGGCGGGCACGGGGAGCCCCATCTGCGCGAGGACGACCACGAGCGCGACGAGGTCCAGCGTCGACGTCTTCCCGCCGGAGTTGACGCCCGAGAGCAGCGTTGCGCCTGAAACTTCGTAGTCGACTGGATCGACTGCCTCGAAGGAAACGTCGAGCAGGGGGGAACGGCCCCCCTCGATGGCGAAGCCGGGAACGTCGGCGTCGGCCGCATCGTCCTCCGCCGCCGCGTCGAGAAACGCGGGAAGCGTGCAGTCGAAATCGGCCGCGAACCGCGCGACTGCGAGTTCGACGTCGAGTTCGAGCGCGTCGCGGACCAGCGTCTCTACGGGCTCGCGAAGGGCCGCGAGATCCGCGGCGAGTTCGCGTTTCAGCCGCGCGGCTCGACGGTCGCGTCCAGCGGTAAGTTCCGTCCGGAGCCGCGAGATCACGGCCTCCTCGTGCTCGACGGGAAACGAGGGGCCGTCGGGGAACGCGCGCTCGGCGAAATCGGCCTCCTCGGGTCGCAACTCCAGCGCCTCCACGAGGTGCTCGCGGGCGGCCGCGATTGCGTTGTCGTACTCGTCGGCGAGTTCGCGGTCGAGCAGCGAGTCGACGCGCGCCCCCTGTTCGACGAGCGAGAGAAAATCTGTGCCCTCGATGGTCACGTCGCGCTCCCGGATCGCGTCGCGGAGGCGGTCGTTTGCGACCGACTCGGCGGTTGAGACGGTGGCGTCGAGGTCGTCGACCGCTGTCGAGAGCCGATCGAGTTCCGCGTCCCCGACGATTGTACCGTCCTCGTCCAACCGGCCCAGCGCGTCACGCAACGCCGACAGATCGCACGGCGGCTCGATTTCAGCCGTCTCGTGGACTTCTGCGGCCGCGAGAATGCGGTCGCGGTTCTCGGCGAACCGCGCCAACACTCGCTCGGGAACGATTTCCGCCTGCGCCTCCAGCGCGTGGGGCCGGACGCGGACGTCGCCCGCAATGTCGACACCGGCGAACTGCTCGTCGAGGACGACAACCGTCGCGTACGAGCGGGCGAGTTCGGCGAGGCCCCGGGCGTCCTCGACGACTTCGACGGAGAGTTCCGGGAACGCCTCCTCCGCTTCGGCGTAGCGCTCGGCGTCGGCTGTTGCGAGACAGCGGTCCCGAACCCGCCGCGTCGACGGCGGTGCGACCGGTTCCACGCCGTCGAGAGCATCGAGCACATCGGAGTCGGGGTCGCGGTCGGTCGCCCGTTCGACGAACTCCCGCACCTCCGCGATCCGCGACGCCGACTGCGTCGGGTAGAACGTCTCGATCCGCCGAGCGGCGTAGTCGGTGACGGTCCGCTCGCGGAGGAGGCCGAGCACGTCGCCGTAGACCTCCCTGGCTCGATCGGTCGCGAGAAATCCGCCGTCGTCGTCGTGGCGCCGACGGATCGCTCCGCGCGCGACCGCGGCGGCCCGCCCCTCCGAGAGTCCGGGTGCACTGGCCAATGTGGCTACATCGCCCGCTCTGAGGGCCCGCTCGGCGTCGTCGAGTTCCGACAGCGCCGCCGCCGTCTTCTCGCCGACGCCCGGAATCGCCTCGAACTCCATTCGGGGAGGGGTTGGCTCGCCATCCGACATAACGTTACGGGTGCCGGGGATACGTAAGGGCCCGCAGCGTCACACGACAACGCGCTTTTGCGACTGCGACAGAAATGGCGCGTATGCCCACCCGACCGGACACCGGCGACGAGACGGCCCACGACGCCGGCGTCGCCACCAAGACGGCTGCCGTCCGCGACTCGCTGGCCGACTGCGACGGCGTCCTGATCGCGTTCTCGGGCGGCGTCGACTCCTCAGTCGTTGCCGCACTCGCGCACGACGTGCTCGGAGACGACGCCGTCGCGTGCACTGCCAAATCCGAGACGCTCCCCGACGCCGAACTCGACGACGCTCGACGCGTCGCCAGGGAGATCGGGATCCCACACGAGATCGTCGAATTCTCCGAACTCGACGACCCGAACTTCGTGCAAAACGACGGGGACCGGTGCTACCACTGCCGAACGATGCGTCTCGGGCGGATGTACGACGCGGCTGCGGAACTCGGCATCGAGACGGTCTGCGACGGGACCAACGCCTCCGATCCCGGCGAGGGCCACCGCCCTGGTCTCCGCGCGGTCGAGGAACTGGACGTTCGCTCGCCGCTGCTGGAGGCCGGTGTCGAGAAGGACGAGGTCCGCGAGATCGCCGAGTCCCACGGCCTGTCGGTCGCCGACAAGCCCGCAATGGCGTGTCTCTCCTCGCGGATCCCCACGGGACTGGAAGTGACCGACGAACGACTCACGCGGATCGAGAAGGCCGAGCGCGTGCTGCGCGAATGGGGCTTCTCACAGTTCCGAGTGCGCGACCACGACGGCCTCGCGCGAATCGAGATCGCCCCCGACGAATTTGCGGGCGCGCTGAATCACGATTTTGTCGTCGCGGCCCGCGAACACCTCTCGGACCTGGGCTTCGAGCACGTGACGCTCGATCTCCACGGCTATCGGACCGGGAGCGTCAGCCCCGACTCCGAGGGTGACGCATCCGAAGACAGTGAGACGGTCGTCGACGACGTGTTCGACGCCGAGTATCCGACCCAGTAACGGCGGAGAGACCGGGTCGCAAGCGACGGACGACCTATCTGCCGTGTGGGGCCGCTCACTGGTCGCGCGGGATCATCCGCTGGCCGCACAGGACCATCCACCGGTCGCGCAGGATCACTCGCCTTCCGTACGGGACAGCCTCCCCACCGGTTACTCGGTACCCGTCCACCGCAGCGCCAGGAGGGTCCCCTCGAAGAGGACGATCATCGTCAACGCGATGATGATCGGAGCCATCCCCGTCGGGTCGGGGCTGACGAGGAACGCCAGTCCGAGGAACGTCCCCCAGAAGAGCAGCCGCCGGTCGACCATCCACTGCCGCGTGACGAGATTCATCATAATCGCCAGCATCACGAAAAGTGGAATCTGGAAGATGATGGCGTTATAGCCCATCAGGATGAGGATGAGATTGAACGTCTCCTTCAGCCCGAACGCCACCAGTGCCGTCCCGGTGGTGTAGGAGGTGAAGTACGCGAAAATCGCCGGCAGGACGATGAAGTGCGCGAACGAGATGCCGATGAAAGCGAGGATCAGACTTGTCGGGACTGCCGCGAGATAGTACCGGCGCTCTTTTTCATACAGCCCCGGCCGCATAAACAGATACGTCTCGTAGACGAACGCGGGTAATCCGACGACGAGGCCGCCGAGGGCGGCGACTTTCAGCTCGGTCAACACCAGTTCGAGCGGGCCGTACACGCGGGGTCGCCGGTCGACCATCTCCGGCGCGCCGGGGATGTGCTTGTTCCACAGGAAGTCGATGACCTGCGTCGAACTGACGAGGTCGACCCCGAACGCGGAGTTGACGAGGTCCGCACCGGGGTACAACAGCAGCGTCACGAGACCGCCGATGCCGAGGACGACCGCCAGCCGGCGGATCATCTCCTCGATGTGCGCCGCCAATGGCATTTCCTCGTCGCTCTCGGGGCCCTCAGAGACGATTCCATCGTCGATCATCGGGTCGTTGACGCCGACCTCGCCGGCACCGCCGGCACCCATCGACGCGCCGCCGTCCGTCCCGGTCACGACGTCGCCGCCCGTCTCCGGACCGGCGTCGACAGCCGGGGCGTCGGCCGCCTCAGTGACGTCGACGCCCGTCGGAGCCGGATCGAGTCCCTCGGTCGCCGGCTTCTCGTCGGTGCGGTCGTCGTCCGCCGCCGGGTCGCTTTCGCCGTCAGCCGGCGAGTCGTCGTCAGTCCCTGCCAGGACGTCGGGGTCGATGTCGCCGAACTCCACGTCGACTGCAGTGGCCTCGCAAGCCTCCGCTCGGGGCGCCTGCACCGATTCGGTCTCGTCGTTGGCGTCAGTCGTCGCCTCGTCGCCGGATTCGGAGTCACCGTCTGAGACGTCCGGCTGCTCCGAATCGGCCTCGGTGTCATCCGTCGAATCCGACGGCGATCCCTCAGTTGCGGGCGACTCGTCACCGGTTCGGCTCTCGTCCGCTGACTCGGGTGACGCGTCGCTATCGGTGTCGCCAGCGGACGAGTCGACCTCGATGGGCTCGTCCCCGGACGACGGCTGCTCGGACGTCGAGTCTGCCGTGCCCGTCTCGGCTCCGTTCGGTTTGGCGTCCGTCTGCTCTGGCTCGGACTGCTCCGCGTCGGACTCAGGAGCGCTGGACGCAGGCGCGTCGTCGGGCGTCCGATCTGCGTCCTCCGAGTCGTCGGCCATTCACCTGACGTTCGCCTCCGGGTTCTTATAGGCCTTTCCGCATCGTCTCGCTGGCGCGTTCGGCTGATCCGCCGACGGGGGCCGGACCACCGGCTTCGCCGACAGCGAGCGGTCGTGTCGAAAAGATTGATAACTGCGAGCCAGTTCACGTTACCTATGTCCAGCGCGCTCGACGACGATACCAGAGAGACGCTCGACGCCGGTCGTGAGACCGCCGGCGCGATGCTTCGAGCCGCGCAGAAGGACCTCCAGAAGGTATTCATCGTCTTCCTGATCGGATTTCTCGGCTCCTTCTACGCTCTCCGGCTCTTCATTTGGGATTTCTTCAAGGGAGTCACTCGCGCGCAGATGTCGTCGCAGGTGAGCGGCGAAGTCTCGATTATCGCGCAGACGCCGTTCGACGTGATCCTCCTGCAGGCGAAGATCGGCCTCGTCGTCGGCATCCTCCTCGCGCTGCCGATTTTCCTCTACTTCGCGAAAGACGCACTCATCGAGCGCGGACTGTGGCCGTCTGCGTCGATCCCGATCTGGAAGGGCGCACTCGTCGTCGCCGGAATGGCGCTGCTCTTCGGGCTCGGCATCGGCTACGGCTACTACGTCTTTTTCCCGTTCACGTTCTCGTTCCTCGCACGGAACGCCATCGCCGCCGGCTTCGCGCCGACGTACTCGATCGTCAAGTGGGCGCAGTTCATTTTCCTGCTCACCGTCTCGTTCGGGCTTGCGAGCCAACTCCCGCTCGTGATGACCGCGCTCTCGTACGCGGAGATCGTTCCCTACGAGACGTTCCGGGACAAGTGGCGGCACGCCGTCGTCGGCGTCTTCGCCGTCGGCGCCCTGTTCACGCCGCCGGACCCGTTCACCCAGATTATGTGGGCGATCCCGGTGATGGCGCTCTACGGCTTCAGCCTCTATCTCGCGAAGGTCGTCACCGTCGCGCGGCGGGGGAGCGAACGGATGGACGTCGTCGGCACCGCTCGAGCCCACTGGAACGCCGTCGCCGGTGTGGGCATCGTCGGCGCGCTCGCGACCTACGCGTTCTTCGAGCGCGGCGGCATCGAACTCTTCAACGACGGACTGGCCGTGATCGGGAGCAACTACTCCGTGTACGCGCCGTCGTCGTTCGTCATTCTCGGCGCGTACGTCCTCTTCGCGGCGATCCTGGCCGCGGTCGTAGCGATCGGCTACTTCGTCTACCGTGACCTCGACGACCTCGCCGTCGTCGAGGCCGGCGTCGGTGACCCTGCCGCAATCGATCTGGCTGACCTCGACGCCGCCGGGGTCCGGGCCGCGCCGCCGGAAGTATTCGGCGCGCTGGACGAAGACGAGGCAATGGACGCTGCGGGTGATGCGCTGGATGCGGGCGACAAAGCGAAAGCCCAGGCCATCGTCGACCGCTTCGACGCCGACGGCGGTTCCGTCGACGCGACCGAGGGGGCGGCAACCGCATCTGACGCCGCCGCCGCTGGCACCGACACCGCTGGCGGCGGATCGATCAGCGACCGGGCCCGCCGGGCCGGCAGCACGTTCTTCGAGGAGTTCACCGACGACGATGCCGCCGATGCGGAGGCGGCCGCCGACCTCGGAGACGGGGACGACGGGAGCGACGAAGGCGAGATCGAAGGGTACTACACCGACCTCCGGTTCATCCTCGACTCGGTCACGTCGAACGCGTTCCGCATCGTGGCCGTCTTTATGACCGTGCTGGCACTCACGTTCGGCTGGCTCTACACCGGCGGGATCAAGCGTGTCTACGAGGACTTCCTCCGCCGACTACCCGCACAGGTGACGCCCGAGGAAGTCCTCAACGTCGTCGCGCTGCACCCGATGGAGGCGCTCGTCTTCGAGGTGAAGTTCTCGACGATCATCGCAGCGCTCGTGACGCTGCCGCTCGTGGCGTACTACGCCTGGCCGGCGCTCAGAGAGCGGAACATCATCCGTCAACGCCGCCGAGCCGTCTTCGTGTGGACCGGTGCGCTCGTGGCAGGCCTGCTCGGCGGGTTCGTACTCGGCTACACCACCATCGCGCCGTCGGTCATCTCCTGGCTCGTCAACGACACCGTCCGAGCGAATATGGTGATCGCCTACCGCATCACCAACTTCTTCTGGCTCATCTTCTTCACGACCGCCGGCATCGGTCTCCTGGCCGACGTGCCGATCCTGATGATCCTGCTCAACAGCGCGGGGATCGGCTACGAGCGGATGCGAGGCCGCTGGCGCGAGGTGACCGTCGGCATCCTCGCGATCGCGGCGGTGTTCACACCGGCGGACATCCTCACGATGTTCCTGGTGACGATCCCGCTGATGGCCGCGTACACGATCGGACTCGGGGTCCTGTTCGTGATTACGCTCGGCGGCCGTCGGGACCTCGCGCCGTCGCGCGGTGCCGAGATCTGACGACCCTCTGCAGACCGGGATCCGTCTGCGACCCGCCGCTCTCAACCCTGGCTGTGCGGAGTCATCGCACACCCAGCGGCGAGAGCCAATATCTAAATATTCTCGAGATAATCTTTGAGTATGCCCAAGATAAGCGTCGAGATCCCCGAAGAGCTTCTCGCTGATCTCGACGAGCACGTCGGCGACGACGGCAAGTTCGTGAACCGGAGCGATGCCGTCCGGGCGTCGATACGGAAGACACTGGACCTCCTCGATCAGATAGATTCTCGGCACGGCCGCCTGGACGAAAATGAGTGAGACGCGAAGCCAAGTCGGCTCTGCGGCACTCGTCGCGCTGTTCGTGACGGCGCTGACGACGGCGCAACTGACGGCCTCGAAACTCCTGGCCTTCGGGCTCCCCGTCGAGTTGCCCGTGACCGGGGCAACGATCATTCTGCCCGGGGCCGCGCTGGCGTACGCGCTGACGTTCTTCGCCTCGGACTGTTACTCTGAACTGTACGGGCGCCGCGCCGCGCAAGTGATGGTCAACGTGGGATTCGTGATGAACTTCGTCCTCCTGGCGCTGGTGTGGAGCACGATCCTCGCGCCTGCGGCGAATCCGGAGGCCGCTTCGCAGTACCGCGCGGTGCTCGCCCCGGGCACGAACGTCGTCCTCGGGAGTCTGCTGGCGTACATCGTGAGTCAGAACTGGGACGTCCTCGTTTTCCACCGGATCCGCGACGCCACCGGCGAGTCGATGCTGTGGCTCCGCAACGTCGCCTCAACGGCCACGAGCCAGGCGATCGACACGGTCCTCTTTGTCACCGTCGCGTTCTACGTCGCGCCGCGCGTGCTCGGCCTCGGAAATCCGCTCCCCGTTTCGGTCGTGCTCTCGCTGATCGCCGGGCAGTATCTGTTGAAACTGCTCATCGCGCTGGTCGATACCCCGTTCGTCTACGCCGTCGTCGGCGCGCTCGGCGGCTCACAGATTTCGAGCGGCGAGGACGCCTGGGCCGCCAAGTGAACTCCCCCTCCCTACTCGCTCGCTCCGCCCGCTCGTTGCGGAAGGGGCTTTGACGCCTTGATTCAGGTAACTGGCTGCACTACTCGCCGTCGACGATCTCGGCGAACCCGTAGTTCGATTTGACGTCCGTGATACGGATTCGGATCGAATCGCCCGTCTCCACTTCGGGGACGAACAGCGTGTACCCGTCGAGTTTCACGACGCCGTCGCCCTCGCTGCCGACGTCGTCGACGACAACGTCCCGTTCGTCGCCCTCCGAAACCGGGGCCGTGATGCGGTGCTTCCCGACGAGATACAGTTCGGAGGAAGAATCCCGCGAGGCCTCGGGGCGGACCGAGCGGACGTACTCGAACTCGTCGTCGACGTCGGCTTTCAGGCCGTCGAGGTCCTGCCCGTCGAACACCTTCGCAACGAAGTCGCCGCCGGCCGGTAGCAACTCCATGGCTACCTCCAGCGCCTGTCGCGCGAGGTGCACCGAGCGCGCGTGATCGACGGAGTACTCGCCCGTCATATTCGGAGCCATATCCGAGATAACCACGTCGGCTCCGTCCTCGCCGACCCGCTTGCGGAGTTCGGCCTTCGTCTCCTCGTCGGTCATATCGCCGCGGATCGTCTCGACGTTCACCACGTCGAGGTCCCGGATCCGCTGGAAGTCGACGCCGAGGACAGTCCCCTGTTCGCCGACCGCCTCGCTGGCGACCTGAAGCCAGCCGCCGGGGGCCGCGCCCAGGTCGACGACGGTGTTACCGGGACCGAACAGACCGGTTTTCTCGTCCAGTTGTTTCAGTTTGTATGCCGAACGGGCGCGGTAGCCCTCCTGTTTGGCCCTGTTGTAGTACTCGTCCCGACCTGTCATACATACCTCACCAAATTCCTTGACATATTCTCCCCGAAAACTGCCAGCGAATTCGCGTTCATACATCACTGGACGCCGTCGAACCGGAAAGGTACATCGGATGGTGTCTGTAGCGGTCCCGGCTTGTGATAGTAGCGTTTGCAAGTCTTTGCTCACTCGATCGCACGGCTACGTGCGATCGGCTGTGTAATCAGTTGCAAACGCTACTATATCTGTGTCACTGATCACCCGACACGAGAGAGGCACTGAACGCTCGTCGCGGGGTCATCGCCACGGCGGCCGCGAACGCTCTGTTCTGACGGTCACAATCTTTACTCTCTCACTGTCCTATGGTACGCTTTGTCGACGTCGCTGACCCCTATGAGAGTCCCCCGTCTCCCGAGAACGCTACGCTTACGATACCGGACGCTCGTGGCCGCCCGACCCGAGTGGCCTCGAGCACTGGCGTTACTGGCTGGTGTGGGGCTTCTCGGCTCCGGGCTCTCCGTTCTATATGAGATCACGAACGTCGTCGGGGGGACCGAGTGGTTGACTGTCGCCGCCCTGCTCGCGTTCGTCGGTGCGACGGCGGCGCGGACCCTCCCGCTCAGGACCGGACTCGGGGTGGGCGGCCTCTTGCTCGCACTCGGAGTCAGTGGACATCTCCTCTCACTGCCGAACACGTCCGCCGCAGTCACGTCTCTCCGCGTCCTGCGGGACCTCGCTGCTCTGGTCTTCGGCGACCTCACCCTGCTGCGGATCGTCCGCGCCGACCTCTGGGCGATCGGGATCGCTCCCGCCCCGGTCTTCGTCACGTGGTATCTCCTGCTTCGGCGGAAGTACGCTTTCGGTGCCTGGGTTGGCGGACTCACGCTCGGGTTCTTCCTCATCACCGGCGATGCCAGTCGTGCCGTCGCGCTCTGTGGCGTCACAAGCGCACTCGCGGTGCTGGGCTTTGGGACGCTCGATCGCTC
Organism: Halobellus sp.; assembly: GCF_042218505.1. Classification (NCBI taxonomy): domain Archaea; kingdom Methanobacteriati; phylum Methanobacteriota; class Halobacteria; order Halobacteriales; family Haloferacaceae; genus Halobellus; species Halobellus sp. The sequence goes on along the minus strand of NZ_JBDGQZ010000008.1, from coordinate 157,442 downwards.
GAGAGCGTCGTGGAGCGAGATCCGCGACCTCGGAATCGTGCTGGCCGCCGCCGTCGTGTTCGCACGGTTGGCTCGCCCCGTCACCGCCGAGGTGTTCTCGCCGGCCGGCGACGCGTCGTTCTCCAGCGAATCGGGACCGTCCGGGGCCGCGACGATCGAAGGAAGTCTCCACGACGCACCGGGTCGGATCGACATCCAGGGGTCGATCTCTCTCTCGTCGACGGTCCGGTTCACCGTGACGGCGGATCGCGCCGCGCTCTGGCACGCCGCCGCCTACGACCGATTTACTGGCGACGGCTGGGTCCGCTCGGGCGATTCCAACGACTACGATGGCTCGCTGGGGTCGCCTCCCGGCAAGACCGAGAACATCGAGCAGACCTTCGTGGCCGAGGCGTCGGTCGAGACGATGCCGGCCGCCTGGAACCCGGTCAGCGTCGGGTCCGACGTCGCCGCCCGAACGCGCGTCACGGACCTGGGCAGCCTCCAACCGGGGCAGCCGTTCGACGCGGGGGAGTCGTACTCGGTCACGAGCGAACGGCCGGTCCGGGACGCCGCCGCGCTCCGAGAGGCCACGGGATCGATCCCCGACGCGATCCGCGAGCGCTACCTCGAACTCCCGGCCAGCACGCCGGCCCGTATCGGACGACTCGCGGCCGAACTCACCGCGGACACCGAGACGGCGTTCGAGAAGACGGTGACAGTCGAGCAGTGGCTCGAGAACAACCGGGAGTACTCGCTCGACGTCAATCGTCCGGATGGGAACGTCGCGGACGCGTTCGTCTTCCGGATGGACCGCGGCTACTGCGTCTACTTCGCGACGGCGATGACGGTTATGCTCAGGACGCTCGACGTCCCCGCGCGGTTCGCCGTGGGGTATTCGACGGGCCAGCCGGTGAGCGACACCGAGTGGGTGGTTCGCGGCTTCAACTCCCACGCGTGGGTGGAGGTCTACTTCCCCGAAATCGGGTGGGTGTCGTTCGATCCGACGCCCAGCGCGCCACGGCAAGCGGTCCGACGGCGTCGGTTGCAGACGGTCCGGCAGTCGAACCTGACCGGCGTCGACACTGCTCGCACGCGCCTCAGTGCGGCACGATCGACGGCCGCAACGCCAGACAACGCGACGGCTCCACCGGCGGCCAACGGCTCCACCGGCGCACCCCCGGCGACCCCATCCTCGAACCAGAGCCAGGTCGACGAGCGCCGGGGCACGGTCACGGTTGACGCGGGCGCAGTTACCCCCGACTCGTTGACCGATCCCGAGTCGGAGTCCGCCGTCACTCGACGCTCGCTCCTCGCAGACCTCTCCGGTCCCAATGGACTGGCGCTCGTGGCGGGAGCCGCCGGTCTGGCTCTCGGTGCGTCGAAGTTCGGCCTCCTGCAGCGCGGTCGCCGGGCCGTCGATCGCTACTGGCAACCTCCCACGGGCTCGCCTCGACAGGATGTCGAACGGGCGTTTGACCGGGTCGAGGCCGTCCTCGCACGGCAGTATCGTTCGCGACGGGACGGGGAAACCCGCCGAGAGTACGTCGCAGCCGTCCAGCAGCGCGGCACGCAGGACGACCGCTTGGACCGCCTGGTCGACCTCTACGAACACGCAGTGTACAGAGGAGACGTCTCGCGACAGCGTGCTGACGAAGCGCGCGAGATCGCGACGCAGATCGGTCGTGAAGACTCTCTACTGCCGAAACTGCGTACCGAGACGAACCGATAGTCCGCGCCAAGACTGCACCTGCGGGTTCCCTCCGGACCCGATACGACACCCGGATCCCCCCGAGGTGCATCGCGCGCGTGAAGAAGAATCAGGAGTATTTTTAAGCCCGCTGTCGTACCTGCGCGCATATGTTCAAGGCCATCGTGGGCGCGTCCACGCTCCAGGACGCACTCGATTCCGTGAGCGTGCTGGTCGACGAGTGCAAGATCCGACTGAACGAGGACGAACTGTCGATTCGCGCGGTGGACCCTGCGAACGTCGGGATGGTGGATCTTTCGCTCGATGCGGCCGCGTTCGAATCCTACGAGGCTGACGGGGGCGTCATCGGTGTCAACCTCGCGAAACTCGAAGACTTCGTCGGGATGGCCTCGGGTGACGAACTGGTCGAACTCGAACTCGACGAGGAGACGCGGAAGCTCAACATCCGGATGGACGGCCTCTCCTCGACGCTGGCGCTCATCGATCCCGACTCGATCCGCCAGGAGCCAGACATCCCGGATCTGGACCTCTCCGCAGAGATCGTTCTCGAAGGCGCTCAACTGGACCGCGGGATCAAGGCCGCCGATATGGTCTCCGATCACGTCCGCCTCCGGGTCGACGCCGCCGAGGAGGCCTTCCACATCGAGGCCGAGGGAGACACCGACGACGTCGACTTCGAACTCGAAGCCGGGGACCTGATCGCGCTCACCGCCGGGTCGGCCGACTCGCTGTTCTCGCTTGACTACCTGAAGGATATGAACAAGGCGATCCCGAAAGACGCCGAGGTGACAATCGAACTTGGCGAGGAGTTCCCGGTGAAGATCCACTACGCGGTCGCCGAAGGGCAGGGCAACGTCACGTATATGCTCGCGCCGCGTATCCAGAGCGAGTAAGCGTCCTGGCAGCCGGCACCGACTCGACCGCTCACCCGCGGTGGCGATCGATGACGCGCTTTGCCGCCTCGGCTTTCTCCTTCCACCCGTACCCCGCCTCGTAGACGTGACGCTTCGCGTCAACGAGCGCCCCGGGCGACGACTCCTCGAAGCCGCCGCGAGCCCACGCACCGCTCTCTTCGAGCCATTCGATCACGTTCGCTCTCGTCTCCGACCACGAGAGCCCGACCATCTCGTACCACGCGATCATCGCGAACACCGCGTTGTCGTGGCAGCCGGGGACGCTCCCCTTGGCGTATATGATCCGCATCGGTTCTCTGGTCGGCTCGGAGACCTGCTCGCGGAACTCCGCGGCGGTCCGAAGCCTGAGGACGTCGTTGCGCTTCGTGACGCGCTCGTCGCGCTGGAGGCGATCGAGTGCCGCGCGGTGGAGCGACCCCCACCCGCCATCGACGGCGTCGTAAAGCGCCGTCTCTTCGAGCGGACCGGCCGACAACTCCGCGATGACGTCGGTGTACGCCTTCTCGACGTCCGGCCAGGGCGTCCCCTCGAACTCGCAACCGGCGTCGTGGAGGCTGTTCGTGGCCCGGCAGTCGGGGCACGGATAGTCGAACTGCGGCACAGCCACGAGAACGCCGCCTGCGCTCTTAGGTGCCACGGTGTCTCCGCCGTTTCTCCCCCGACCGCCGTGTTTATTCGGCGGCGCTCGAAACGACCAGGTGATGCCGATCGACCCGCTCTACGCCCGCTATCCCTTCTTCGACGGGGCGCGCGAGGCCGTTCGCGAGGCGGACATCTCCCCGGCGGCACTCATCGCCGAGGACGCGCCCGCTGTCGAACGCGGCCGCGAGCGGGTCGAACGCGCACTGATGAACGGAACCGTCGCGGCCGAGGAACCGGAACGGTGGAGTCGTCGTGAACAGTTGCTCTCGTACCCGATTGCGCGTATCCTCGTCTCGCTGATTGACACGCCCGCTGCGGTGGACAAGTACGCGACGGCGGAGGCGACGACCGCGCGCGAGCGGTTCCGGGCTGACTTCTCGGAACCGGACGAGGGCCCCGCGGGCCGGCGGACAGCCTCGTTGGAGACGGTTCTCCGCGAGTTCGACCTCGATGGAACGGTCCATCCGGACCGAGGCGACGGACCGGGCGGTCGCCGCGACCGAACGGCCACCGGGCGATCCGCGTCGCACTACTGGGTCGCGCTGGGGCCGTACCTCGACCTCGCCGACTCCGGCTGGGGAAGTCGCTGGCGACTCGTCAACCGCGAAGTCACAGACGGCGAGGTCCGGGTCGCCGCCGATCACCTGTATCGACTCCTCGAGGCCGCCGTCGAGGCCCGGGTGGGAGCGGGGCTCCCGTTCGAGGTGCGCGGAACCGACGGCGGCGACGCCATCGCGGACGCGCTCGAGCCGACCGTCGCAGCGCTCAAATCGCTTCTCGACGATCACGATGCGGCCGGTGAAACGGAGGTCGAGGCGGTCGTTCCGGCACTGTTCCCGCCGTGTATGAAAGCGCTGGTCCGCCGAGCTAGGGAGGGGGAGTCGCTGTCGACCCACGCGGAGTTCTCGCTTGTCTCCTTCCTCGTCGCGTTCGGGATGGACGGCGAGGACGTGGTGACACTCCTAAACGTCGCCGAGAGCAGCCCCGACGATGACGGGGACTCCGGGAACGACAGCTCGGCGGACGAGGACCGCTCACCCACCGAGCGGATCCGCGCCCGCGTTGAGTATCTCGCGGACGCCGACAGCACCCAGTTCCCGCCGCCCTCCTGTACGACGATGCAGTCCTACGGAACCTGTGTCGACCCCGACGAGCGCTGTGAGACGATTTCACATCCGCTGTCGTACTACACCGATGCAGTGAGCGAGGCTGGCGACGTTCGAGACTGGCGGGACGCGGCGAGCGGAGACTGAGGGACGGTACGTCGGACTGACGCGAATTAGTCGCTGAGGAAGATGCCTGTCGCCGCCATCACGATAATGAAAAGCGCCACCGATCCAACGAGCGCCAGCCCGCCGGTGCTTCCGAGGTCGGGCCCGAAGGTAGCGCCGATGCCGATGAACACGGCGAAGAAAACGCCGACAGAGACGATAGAGACGACGATCTTTCGCCGCATCTCCGCGTCGATATCCATACCTCCGACTTCCCGTGGCCGTTCTAAAAGCGCTTCGATGCCGAGTTCGCGGTCCTCCGGCCGCACCTCGGCCGCGGCGCGATCACGACTCGTCTTCGACGTCGGTGAGGCGGGCCTGTTCGGGGCCCCCGACGAACGACTCGAAGGATTCGCCCTCCGCGAGCGCTGTCTCCTTCTTCACGCGGTAGTTACCGCCATCGGTCACGTGCAGGTCGCCGGGGTGGAAGAAGTACCACGACTCGCGGTCGAAGCGGACGCCGATGCGGGCCTTTGCGCCGAAGTTCTGCGCGAAGTAGATCAGCGCCTCGACCTCCTCGCCGGTGAGGTAGATCGGGCGACCGGAACTGGATTTGGCCTCGATGGCGTAGAAAGTGTCGCCGTCTCCCGCCAGTACGTCCGGCAACTCCCGCTCCGTCGCCGAGCCGGACGCGGGCGCACGCATCACGGCGAAGCCGGCCTCGTCGAGGCGATTGACGAGTTCCCGCTCGCGCCGGTCACCCTTCCGATTCGAGGACATACCCCCTCTCGGTGAGTGAGCGTCTTAAACCGGACGACCCCGCGATGCCGACACGGAAATCCACGGGTATAAATACCGAACCGACCCTTGATTCGATTGATAACGGGCTCCCCGACAGCCGTCGCCGCGCCGGGATCCCCATACTACGGAAGGCCTATGGACGCAGACACTACGGTCTCGAACGTCGTGCTCGTCACGGTGGATTCACTGCGAGCGGACGCACTCGGCGCGTATGACTCGGATCGACACACTCCCGTCATCGACGGTCTCGGCGACCGGGGCACAGTGTTCGAGCGGGCCTTCGCGACCGGGAACTGGACGCCCTTCTCGTTCCCTTCGATTCTGGCGTCCCGCCCGGTCTTCGCTGATTCGGGCGAAATCGGCGTCGACGCGGTCCCGACGCTCGCCAGCGTGCTCTCGGAGGCCGGCGTCGCGACCGGGGGGTTCAACGCCGCTAACGGCTTTCTGACGTCTCACTGGGGCTACGACGACGGTTTCGACGAGTTCGAACCGTTCGTCGCCAGCGTCGGCGGCAGCATATACAGCCGTTATCTCGCTACACACCCGACCGTCGAGGCGTGGATCCAACTCGCCACGTCGCCGTTTCGTCGGATCCGGTCGCGGCTGGCGGGTGACGTCGACGACCGGCCGTTTCTGGACACCTCGCGGATGTTCGACGTCGAACACGCCGCCGCGGCGTTTCTGGACACGGTCGAGGAACCGTTCTTCCTGTGGGTGCACTATATGGATACACACACGCCCTACGTTCCCGCCCCGCGCTACATTCGCGAGGTCTCCGGTAACCGCGTCGGCACCCACCGGATGCTCCACGCCCACACGCGGACGGGACTGGGGTGGGAGGTCGGTGAACGCACCCTCTCGGACCTCCGGACCCTCTATCAGGCCGCCGCGCGGCAGGTCGACGCCAGCGTCGGCCGCCTGCTCGAATCGCTCTCGGCCAACGGCTTTGACGACGAGACGGCTGTCGTGGTGGCGGGCGACCACGGCGAGGAGTTCCAGGAGCACGGGCATCTCGCACACTACCCGAAACTGTACGACGAACTGATCCGCGTGCCGCTGATTGTCGACGTCCCCGGGACACCGGGTCGACGTGTAGAGGGGCCAGTCGGACTCGACGCCGTGCCGCCGACCGTGGCTGCCCTCCTGAACGTCGACGCCCCGGACTCCTGGGCCGGATCCTCGCTGGCACCGACGGTGCAGAACGGCGATGCACCCCTCGACCATCCTGTCGTTTCGGTCACTGTCCGGGGCGAGGAGGTGACCGCACAGCCGATTCCCCGATCGCTGTCCGACGGCGACCTGCTCATCAGCGTTCGTGACTGCGATTGGACTTACATCCGGAACATCGACAGCGAGACCGAGGAACTGTACCGCCGGCCCGACGACCCCGACCAGCAGACGGATCTGACGGCCGCCGACCTCGACGCCGACAGCGCGGGGCGAGCAGTAATCGACCGGTTCCGGCCGCTCGTCGACGCCCACGTCGAACTGCTTCGTGGACACGACAGAGTCGCCGGCAATGAGGGGGCTGAGGGTCCCAACACAGACATCGATGCGGGACTCGACGCGCGGTTGGAGGCGCTCGGATACAAGTAACGATGCTTCGGAGCTTTCTTCGCAACCTCCATAGCGGTCCGCTTGCGCTGCAACTTCGCCGGTTCGTGATCGTCGGCGCCGCCACTTCGGGCGTTCAGATGCTGCTGCTGTGGCTGTTCGTCGACATCTCCGGTCTCTACTATCTCGTCGGTGCGCTCTTTTCGATCGAGATTACGATCGTGCTCTCGTACGTGCTGAACAACGCATGGACGTTCGAGGCGACGCCGAATACCGGTGCGGAGTTCTTCTACGGGCTGGTGCGGACAAACGTCGTCAGAGGGACCGCGATTCCGATCCAGATCGGCATCCTCTACGGACTCGTGGAGTGGCTGTCGATCTTCTATCTCCTCGCGAACGCCGCCGCGATCCTGCTCAGTGGTATCTACCGCTACGTGCTCGACGCCAAGTGGACGTGGGGACAGTAACCCGAGACGTAGCGCCGGACTGCGGAGCCGACTGGATTAGGTTCCGTGGCTCCAGCTATCCATATACTCGGCCTGTGCGTCTGTCAGCGCGTCGATCTCGACTCCTTCAGCGTCGAGTTTGATCTCTGCGACCTCGCGGTCGAGCGCGTCGGGGACGTGGTGGACGCCAGCGTCGTACTCCGCAGCGTTCTCGACGAGTTCACGCACGCAGACGGCCTGGATACCGAACGATTGGTCCATTACCTCGGCGGGGTGACCGAGCGCGACTGGCGCGGCGAGGTTGACCAGTCGGCCCTCCGCGATGACGTTGAGTCGACGGCCGTCGTCCATCTCGTAGGCACGGACGCCGTCGCGGGCCTCGTACTCGTCGACCGCGAGGTCCGAGAGCGCGTCGAGGTCGATCTCGATGTCGAAGTGACCGGCGTTTGCGAGGAGCACGCCGTCTTTCATCGCCTGGAAGTCTTCGTGAGTGACGATGTCACGGTTGCCCGTCGTCGTGATGAACACGTCGCCGATTTCGGCGGCCTCATTCATCGGCATCACGTCGTAGCCCTCCATATGCGCCTCCAGCGCCCGGCGCGGTTCGACCTCGGTGACGATGACGTTCGCGTTCTGTCCGGCCGCCTTCTTCGCGACGCCCTGCCCGCAGTAGCCGTAGCCCGCGACGACGATATTCTTTCCTGCGAACGAGAGATTCGTCGTCATCGCGATTGTCGCCAGCGAAGACTCACCGGTCCCGTGGACGTTGTCGAAGAGCCGCTTCATCGGCGTGTCGTTGACGGCGAACACCGGGTATTCCAGCTCGCCGTCTTCGTCCATCGCGCGCAGGCGGTGGACGCCCGTGGTCGTCTCCTCGGCGCCGCCAACGATGGTGTCGATGAGTTCGGGGTACTCCTCGTGGATGGCGTAGACCATATCCATCCCGTCGTCGACGGTGATCGTCGGCTCGTGGGCGACGACGGACTCGATGGCGGCGTAGTACGCTTCGTCGTCGACGCCGCGCTTGGCGTAGGAGGTGATGTTGTCGTTTGCGTCGAGCGCCGCGCTCACGTCGTCGTGGGTGGAGAGCGGATTACATCCGGTGATCGCGACGTCCGCGCCGCCGAGCGCCAGCAGTTCGACGAGATTGGCCGTCTTCGCCTCGACGTGCATCGCCATCCCGAGCGTCTCTCCGGCCAGCGGCTGTTCCTCGCGGAACTGCTCGCGGAGTTCCTGGAGTATCGGCATATGCTGGAGCGCCCAGTCCATCTTCCGACGACCCTCGGAGCGAGCGACCTCGAAGTCGTTGAGGTGCTCGCTGATCGGGGGGTACGTGCTCATACGTTCGATAACGGGAGGCGGAAGAAAACCCTGCCGAAGCACCCTCCTCGTCTATCAGATAGACATCTCACATCCGCCTCGCAGAACGCTGGACAAAAATGTCTGTGGGGCTCGCACCGCCCACCTCGTGATCTCGACGCTGGAGCCTCCCAAGTCACTTGTGCGTCCCGCTACCGGCTGTCTACTGCGAGACGAGCGAACCCGCCGGGGCCACACTGATCGAGGAGGCCTTCCGGATCGATGCGGCGGACGGGCAATTCACTCTGTGTGGGTGACGAGGTCGCTGGCGTGCGCGGAAACGGTCCGCGGAAGGTGACTGGTCGGTGCGCAAGACGGGTGCTTGGGTGCCCGATCGACGCCCGAGACGGATGCCGAAGTGACCGGTCGGTATTCAAGACGGGCACTGTGGTAATCGGTCGATGCCCACGACAGGTACCGGGGTGTCCGGCTTCACTCGGGAAGCGTGAACACCAGTCGGCCCCCCTCGGTTATCCCGCGCTCGGTCGTCCAGCGGTACCCGACCTCGAGCACGTACTGGCCGCGTCCCGGGTAGCGCTGCGCTTCGCCGTTCTCGTCGGGGCCCGGTTCGGGCGCGTGGTGAATTCGGGTGATCGTGCCGTCGGCGTCGGCGTAGACGATGTCGATCCCGAAGTCCATCCCCCGCATCACGTACGTATGATCGCCGACGTTCTCGTAGACGAAGAGCATCCCGCGATCTTCCGGGAGGAACTCGGTGTCGCTGAGTCCGCGGTAGCGCAGCGCCCCGGTGTCGGCGATCGCTGCCGTGACCGATCCGAGCCGTTCACCGTCGGGGGTCTGGATCCGAACCTCGGTGGTCTCGTACTCCGGGTGAATTGGGGTTCCGGTGGGCGTCGCTGACGCCGTGGCGGCCGCGTCTGTCGTCGTCCTCGTGGCAGACGTCGCGGCCGCGTCGGTCGGCGGCACGGTCCCGCTCCCGGAGTCGGTGTCGCCACCGAACGTATCGCTTAGACAGCCGGAGAGCCCGGCAATGGCCCCGACCAGCCCGAGATACGTGCGCCGATCCATTGTTCACTCCGTCCGGGCGGCGAGATCGACTGCGCGCTTCCGTGCCGTCTCGACGACGCGCTCCGTATCGAGCGTCAGTACCTCTCGATCCCGCATCAGAACGCGGCCGTCACAGACAGTGTGGCGAACGTCAGACCCTCGGACCGCGTACGCGAGGTGGCTCACGAGGTCGTGCGCCGGTGCGAGGTGCGGCGCGTCGAGGTCCACGACGGCGAGGTCGGCGGCCGCGCCGGCCTCGATCCGACCGCCCGGGAGCGAAAGCGCGTCCGCGCCGCCGCTGGTCGCCATCCGGACCGCCGCCGCTGCCGGAACCGCCGCGGCGTCGTCGGCACCGAGTTTCCCGAGCATCGCGGCGTCGCGGAGTTCGTCGAAGAGATCCAGGTCGTTGTTCGAGGCGGCCCCGTCGGTGCCGAGTGCGACCGTCACGCCCGCGTCGTGGAGTCGCTGTACCGGGGCGATCCCGGAGGCGAGTTTCATATTCGACGCGGGGCAGTGGACGACCGTGGTGTCGCGCGCCGCGAGGAGGTCGATCTCGCGCTCATCAAGGTGAACGCCGTGTGCGAGGAACGTCGACTCCGCGAGGAGGCCGACGTCGTCGGCGTACTCCACTGGTCGCTCGCCTCGCTCGTCGACGATCGGGTCGACTTCGTCTCGCGTTTCGTTGGCGTGTGTGTGTATCGGCACGCCGGCGTCGCGCGCGCCGTCGACGGCCTCCCGGAGGAGCGACTCCCTGACGGTGGTGAGCGAGTGCGGCATCACGGCCGTCCGCACCCGGCCGTCGGCCGCGCCGTCGTACTCCAGAGCGACCTCGATGCTCTCTCGAACGTCGGCGCGGGCCGCCGCTTCGTCCTTACCGACAGTGACGACGCCGTGACCGACTCGCGCGCGCAAGCCCGCAGCCTCGATGGCCTCGACGACCTCGGGGACGTGGAAGTACATATCGCCGAACGCCGTCGTTCCCGAGCGGATCATCTCGACGATGCCCAACTCGGCACCGGCCCGGACGTCTGCCGCGGTGAGTTCGGCCTCGGCCGGCCAGATGTCCTCTTGGAGCCACGCGTCGAGCGGTTTGTCGTCGGCGTAGCCCCGCAGCAGCGTCATCGCGACGTGCGTATGCGCGTTGACGAGTCCGGGGATCACCAGGCCACCCGACGCGTCGAGCCTGGCGTCGGGGTCGGCGCCTGTCGCAACGTCCTTGCCGACCGCGAGAATGGTTCCTGCATCGCGGTCGAGCAGCACGTCCGCGTCGACGACGTCGACCCTTGGGGTGAGGACCCGACCGTCGGCGACGAGAAGCGTGTTCGTAGCCATACGCGCCGTACTGACGGCGGGGGTATGAGAGTGTTGTCTGTCCACGAGCGTTGGCACGTCACCGCCGCACGTCAGAACGCCGTTCACAGCGTTTCTCGCAGAACTTAAACCGGGCCGTGACGAACGCCCGCGTATGAGCGACGACGAGAATGGGGGGCGACGTGACCTCCGGATGCCCGACGACGACGAGGTATTCGCCGTCGTCACCAATATGCTCGGAGCGAACCGCGTGAAGGTCCGGTGTGCCGACGGCGTCGAACGGACCGCGCGTATCCCCGGCCGGATGCAAAAGCGGATCTGGATCCGCGAGGACGACGTCGTCCTCGTGGAACCGTGGGATTGGCAGGATGAAAAGGCCGACGTCGTCTGGCGGTACGAAAAATCAGAGGCCGATCAACTCCGCGAGGAAGGACACATCCAGTGAACCGAGTTCGCGGGCGCACCGTTCGCCGACCGAGGCTGCGTCGATGACTGATTCTGACCCCGAGGAGTTCGGGTTTCTCGAACCCGAAGAAGCGGCAGGCCCCGGCGACGAGTGGGAAGAGATCGACGTCACCGACACCGAAGCCGACCGGATCGCCCGGCAGCGAGACCGAGAGTTCAGCCAGTTTCGCGAGCGGTTGAAAGACGCCGACCAGTTCAAAGTCGAGCAGTCGGTCTTCGACGACGCCACGTTCGCGGCGATCTACAAACTCGTCCAGGACGGCCACGTCGACGCCTTCGGCGGGCCGATATCGACCGGCAAGGAGGCGAACGTCTACGAGGCGCTCGGGAACGAAGACGGGCACGACCGGGACGTCGCCATCAAAATCTACCGGATCAACGCCTCGAACTTCCGGCAGATGCGGGAGTACCTCGAAGGCGACCCGCGATTCGAGGGTCTCGGTAGCGACAAGAAACAGGTCGTGCTGGCGTGGACGCAAAAGGAGTACGCGAATCTTATGCGGGCCCGACAGGCGGGGGTACGAGTGCCGGAACCCATCGCCGTCGAGCGGAACGTTCTGGTGATGGAACTCGTCGGCCTCGTCGAAGAACGGGCACGCCGCCTGGTTGAAGTCGACGTCGAAAACCCTCAGACGGCCTACGAGGTCGTCCGCGAGTATATGCGCCGACTCTACGCGGCGGGCTTAGTCCACGGCGACCTCTCGGAGTACAATATGATCATCCACAACGGCGAACTCGTCGTGATCGACCTCGGCCAGGCGGTGACGGTCCACCACCCCAACGCCGAGGAGTTCCTCCGGCGGGACTGCCGGAACGTGGCTGGATTCTTCGGCCGGCAGGGCCTCGAACGGGACTGGCGGGACCTCCACGAGTTCGTCACCGAGGTCGAACCCGACCCCGGCGGCACGCCAGACGGGCCGGACGGGCCGGACCCGACGGGCGACTCGGACACGTAGGCCCGTACTGCTCGTGATCCCGCGAGGGAACGCTTAAACCGCTTCGCCGGGTAGCGGAGCGTATGAAACACGTGAAGGTACCGCAGGATCGGATCGGCGTTCTCATCGGCGAGGGCGGCGAGACGATGCGGGAGATCGAACGTCGCGCGGAGGTGCGACTCGATATCGACTCCGAGAGCGGATCGGTTGCGATCGACGACGTCGGCGACCCCGTGTCGGGGATGCTCGCCCCGGACGTGGTGCGGGCGATCGGTCGGGGCTTCACGCCCGAATCCGCGCTCTCTCTGCTGGACGACGAGCTCCGGACGTTCGAACTCGTCGACCTCGAATCGCACACCAGAAACAAGAACGATCTCCAGCGACAGAAGGGTCGACTCATCGGCGAAGACGGCCGAACCCGAGAGTTGATGGAAGAACTCACCGGCGCGGAGGTCGTCATCAAGGGAACGACGCTCGGTGTAATCGGCCAGCCCGAGGAGGTCGATGCGGTCCGTCGCGCGGTGGGGATGATCCTCGATGGGGCCCCACACGGTGCGGTCTACTCGTTCCTCGAACGGAAGCACAACGAACTCACCCGCGGCTTCGACGTTCGGCAATCGGGCTGACTTCTCCGGGCGCGGATTCAGGCCGAGCCGTATCGCTCTGTCAGATGCGTCCGAACCCGCTCGGCGAATTCGGTTCCGATCCGCCAGACGCCGTTCCACTCGTCGTTATCGTCGGTGACCGCCACGAGCGCCGCGCCCTCGACGTCGGCCTCGGGTGGGGGCGTGAAGACCACGAACCACCCGTTTTTGATCTCCGGAGCGTTCTCGCTGTGGGCGGTCAGTGCCTGTGGCCGTACTCGATCCGGATCGCCGGTCCCGTACACGTGGATGTCGAGGTCAGTGTCGGTCAGGCGCTCGTACGCGCGCTCGGTGCCCCGCTCGTCGACGATCCGCGAGAGCCGCTGGAACCCGGTGTGGAGTTCACCACGCCCGTGCTGGAGCGCCAGTGACTCGATGTACCGGGAAATTTCGATGAGCAGGAGTTTGCCTTTCGTCCCCGCGGGATAGCCGCGCACGTGGAACGGCGTCCCCTCGAGGTTCTGAATGACTTCGGGCGTCCGGACCTCTTCGAGCGGGCGAGCGCCGGTGACATAGATGTCGGAGTTGACCGCCAGAACCGAGTTCCGAACGTCGGTGAACGACGACTCTGCGACGATGCTTCCGTCACGTCGGAGTTGAACGACGTCGGCGTCGGAGAGAACTCGAGTCGCTTCCGAGACGGAGATTGGCTGCTCAGTGAACAGCGAGTCGAGCATCTCCTCCACCATCGGGGGCTGATCGCTGTTCACAATTGATAGAGAAACCTGTTGCTCTCCGGCGGTAAACTCCTCAACGAACTCCCGGAGTGCCATCATCAGGTCTATGCACACTTTACGCATTAGCGCTTTGCACCGATACCGAACCCCATATAACATATAAATGGCCTCGATGTGAGAGAAGTTGACACACATTTTGTGGCCGTGAGCGGGTATCTGGCCACCCATAGCGATACTTTTATATAGAATCACAAACAATCCTTCGGTGTATATGAGTCAGCGAATGCAGCAGGGCCAGCCTATGATCATTCTGGGCGAGGACTCCCAGCGTACACAGGGCAAAGACGCGCAGTCGATGAACATCTCGGCCGGCAAAGCCGTCGCCGAATCCGTTCGGACCACGCTCGGTCCGAAAGGAATGGACAAGATGCTCGTCGACTCCGGCGGGTCTGTCGTCGTCACGAACGACGGCGTAACCATTCTTAAAGAGATGGACATCGACCACCCGGCAGCGAATATGATCGTCGAAGTCGCCGAGACCCAGGAAGACGAGGTCGGCGACGGAACGACGACCGCTGTCGTCGTAGCCGGTGAACTCCTCGATCAGGCCGAGGAACTCATCGAGCAGGACGTCCACGCCACCACCATCGCACAGGGCTACCGCCAGGCTGCAGAGAAAGCCAAGGAAATCCTCGACGAGAACGCCATCGAGGTCTCCGAAGAGGACCACGACACGCTAGTCAAGATCGCCGAGACGGCGATGACCGGCAAGGGCGCCGAGTCCTCGAAGGACCTCCTCGCCGAACTCGTCGTCGACGCCGTGCTCGCGGTCGCCGACGAGGACAGCATCGACACCGACAACGTCTCCGTCGAGACGGTCGTCGGCGGCTCGATCGACAACTCCGAACTCGTCGAGGGCGTCATCGTGGACAAAGAGCGCGTCCACGAGAATATGCCCTTCGGCGTCGAGGACGCCAACGTCGCGCTGTTCGACGGCGCGCTGGAAGTCCGCGAAACCGAGATCGACGCCGAAGTCAACGTCACCGATCCCGACCAGCTTCAGCAGTTCCTCGACCAGGAAGAAGAGCAGCTCAAAGAGATGGTCGACCAGCTCGTCGACGTCGGCACCGACGTCGTCTTCGTCGGTGACGGCATCGACGATATGGCCCAGCACTACCTCGCGAAGGAGGGCATTCTGGCGGTTCGCCGCGCGAAGTCCTCCGACCTGAACCGGCTCGCCCGCGCGACCGGCGGCAACGTCGTCGGCTCGCTCGACGACATCGAGGCCGACGACCTCGGCTTCGCCGGCTCCGTCGCCCAGAAGGACATCGGCGGCGACGAGCGCATCTTCGTCGAGGACGTCGAGGACGCGAAGTCCGTCACGCTCATCCTCCGCGGCGGCACCGAGCACGTCGTCGACGAACTCGAGCGCGCCATCGAGGACTCGCTCGGCGTCGTCAAGACGACGCTCGAAGACGGTCAGGTCCTGCCCGGCGGCGGCGCCAGCGAGACCGAACTGTCGATGGAACTCGGCGAGTTCGCCAGCTCCGTCGGCGGCCGCGAACAGCTCGCAATCGAAGCGTTCACCGAGGCGCTCGACGTCATCCCGCGCACCCTCGCGGAGAACGCCGGTCTCGACCCCATCGAGTCGCTCGTCAACCTCCGCAAGGAGCACTCCGACGGCGACTTCGGTGCCGGTCTCGACGCCTACACCGGTGACATCGTCAATATGGAAGACGACGGTGTCGTCGAACCCCTCCGCGTGAAGACGCAGGCCATCGAGTCCGCCACCGAGGCGGCCGTGATGATCCTCCGCATCGACGACGTCATCGCTGCTGGCGACCTCAAGGGCGGCAGCAGCGACGACGGCGGCGACGAGGGCGGTGCGCCTGGAGCCGGCGGCCCCGGCGGCGGTATGGGCGGTATGGGCGGTATGGGCGGTATGGGCGGCGCAATGTAAGCGCGGCTTCAGACGCCACACCAACTCCCCACCGACCGCAGCGCAGCACCGCTCACCGAACGTTCCGATCCGATTTTTTCGACGCGAAACCGGACAGCGCCGGCGCTGTCGCTCAGTGGCGTCGATCGCGAAGTCGGCAACACGCGACGGCAGGTCCAGAGCGGAGACAGTCAGTCAGTGGCGCGCGACCCTGGGGGTCGTCGGCGACCACGGCTCACTCGGTTCGATCGATGTCAATCTGCTCGCGGATGGCGGCCAGTTCCTCGGAGTCCGCGAGCGCCTCGACCTGCGTCCGGAAGTGCCGCTCACACAGCCCGACCTTGATCCCGTCCTTCTCCGCTGCGTACGCGGCGTCCCGGTCGCAGTAGTGGCACTTCATACTCGATGCTAGGTGCTCGATGGGATTTAACTCTGTGCTCCCAGCTATCGGTGCCGAGAACATCGTCACTGATCCGGCAGTCTCTCGGCGACCCCCGCGAAATCCGATTCCGGCGGTCCGTCGACCCCGAGTGTGCGATTGTGCGCGTCCGATCCGCCCGTGCGGAGGAGCCCAGCTTCGGCCGCAACCTCGTTGACGAGCGCCGTCTCCTCGCGCTCTGCACTCGCCCCACTGTACGGATAATACCGCTCGACTGCATCGAGATCACGGGCGTGGTCGAGGGCCCGCTCGGGCTCGGGGTATCTGAACGGATGCGCCAGGCCGACGAGCGCGCACGAGTCGCGGAGTACTTCGACGCCCTCGTCGAACGTCGGGACGTATCGCTGGACGTAGCACGGGCCGTCGTCGCCGATCAGGTGTTCGAACGCCCCGTTGTAGTCGTAGGGAGCCTCGCTCTCGTCTATGGCGCGGGCGACGGTCGGTCGACCGAACCCCTCACGCAGTTCTACGTCGAGTTCGATGTCGAGTCGGTCTTCCACCTGGCGGACCATCGCCGCGCCGCGGCGCTTCCGGTCCGCCTGGATTCGCTCGGTGACCGACTGGAGTTCGTCGGCCGCCTCGACGCCGTAGCCGAGCAGGTCCAGCCGTTGCTCGTCGCTCTCGACGCGGAGTTCGATTCCCCGAATCACGCTCACGCCGTCGTGGGTCGTCACGGGCGCGTCGAGTTCGGGGTGGATCCGGTCGTGATCGGTGACGGCGACGACGTCGACGCCGCCGGCCCGTGCCGCTGCCGGCAGTTCGGGAACCGTCAGGACGCCATCCGAGGCGGTCGTGTGCACGTGGAGATCCGCCGCCGGCGCGGGGCCGTTCGGGGCGTCGTCTCGGTCAGCGCTCACGACTGTGAGTCGCCGCTAGACCGTATTATTCCTTGTGTGGCGGTAAAGTACATATTAGTGAAATAAAATGCAGTATAAGGATGCACTACGTCTTAATCTTCCTCAAATACCATAACAGAAAACCATTAAGAATCTCCAGACAATGGCACTGACTGTGATGCGACTGAACCGCACTGGCGAACTCATTGACGCACACGAGTTCCCAGCTACAACTGAGGAACTCATAGAGGCGTACGGCGATCAGGTTATCGAACTCCCCAACGGGTCCGCACGCCTCGGAGACGTACTCGCTCGTGCGGGGTCTGAGACGTACACCGACTCGAAAGACGCCCGGTCCGCGCTCCACTGCGGTCTCGGTCACGAGGCCATCGGTCGACGGTACTATAGCGACCGCGACGCCTACGCGACCGGCGAGGAAGGACCTCAGCAGGTCTCTTTCTGAGACTGCGCTGAGACCACAACCCGATTTTTTGACGTAGATCAGAACGGTAGGTCGAGCGGCACCGACCCCTTCGTGTAGCCCTCGGTCCGCCCGGACGGTCTGAGTCGGAAGACCGCGGCCGGGCGGTGGTGCACCTCGGGCTGTTCGGCGATAATCGACTGCCACTCGTCGTCGGGGAACGATGAGCAGTCCACGAAGAGGACGACGCCGCCACCGTGCTCCTCCAACTGACCGTCGGACTTCGTCTCGGCGGTGTCCCGGACGGCGGCGATCGGCGTCCCTGCGCGGCGATCGACTGTCGGCGTGGGCCGCGTGACCTCGACCAGTACGCCGTCGCCGTTCGCTCCCGCACGGTAGTCGATGGCGTGCCCGGTCGAGACGTCGATCTCGGGTTCGATCTCGTAGCCCGCTTCGACGAGCAGGTGGCCGACGTTGAACTCGCCCATCGCCGCGGTCATCCGGGTAAGATCGAGGTACTCCGACGTGCCGAGTTTTCCGGCCATCACCTCCCGCCAGTCGTCGAGTGCCCGGGTCCGCAGGAACGATTCGTAGAACTCAAGCGCCTCGTCGCGGGTCGTGTCGGGAAAGCCCGCCGCGTGTTCGTCGAAGAAGTCGCGGGTCGTCTCGCGGCCGTCCTTCGAGAGGAACACGGGCAGAAAGAACCACGAGAGGTGCGGGTACGGTTCGAGCCACGGGCTCTCCTCGTGGAGTTGCGCGGTGAGTTCTCTGGTCGCCCACCGCGAGACCGCATCAGGGACGTATTCGAAACTGTACTTGTCGGTCCGCCAGAGCGCCTCGGGCGTTTCGGTGTTGCCGAGCCAGTAAGCCTCGTCGTCGTTCCACAGGAACAGCGCAACATCGCCGTTGTCCATCTCGAAGCGTTCGCCGGTGTACCCTTCCGGCGACCGGAACCACGGATCGAGACGAGTCGCACCCAGATTCCGGTCGAGGTCCCGGTAGATCTGGCCGACCACCCGGTTTTCGGTCCAGCGACCGGGCGCGTATCTGAAACGTAGGGGACGTGCCACGCCGATGCTAGCGGACGGATCGGTTTATACTGTCGCCTCCGCGACCGAATCACCGCCCTGCGAGGGGCTATTCGGCGATACTTATATGTGGGTTACACTCTCACGGTAACGTGTACTATGTCGATGGGCGCATACGACGATGACGAACACGAGCGTCGCGAGCGGAAAAACGGTGCCGTCGATACGGATTTCGACGACGATCGAACGGTCTATCGGGGTTCCGTAGAGTACGACATCGGCGAGTCGACGGAGGCGCTCCTCGACCAGTTCCAGGAAGTCAAGGACTGACGGCGACCGACGCGGCTCTCAGCGAATCCGGAGTGTGGCCATCGCCGCCAGCGAGACGACGGTGACCGCGACGACGTGGCCGCCAACGGCGACGAGAAGCACCGGCCGGTCGAGGAGAAACGGCACCATCACGAGTTGCATCAGACCGAATCCGACGTTCAATGCGTCGAGTCGGCGGAGGCGACTCGCCGTCTCTGGGTTGAACGAATAGCGCCAGGACCTCCAGAACGCTACAACCGCCCCCCACCACGACGTGCCGATCCGATAGCAGAGATCCCAGAGGATCAACAGCGTCAGAAACACCGCAGGCACCGGTGGATTGGGCCCGAAAAGCCCCGTCAGGAGCGTCTGGTTGGAGACCCGTGGATCGAAAATAAACAGATGCGTCACCAGCGCGACGAACGCGAGGATGCCCAGAACGACCTCGATGCTTGAACCGAAGAGCAGTCGCCGGTAGGGTTCCGGGAGGTCGAGTTCGCGGGTCCGGCGACCGAACTGTCGCATCACGCCGCTGCCGACCGCGGCGACGAGGACGGCAACTGTACCGGGAAGGACGGCGTCCCAGAGGCCGTACACCAGCGCGAGGACAACGATGCCGGTCTGAAAGATGGCCAGTTGAATCGCAATCGCCTGGAGATTCGAGAGATGGAGGCCGGGAATCGCGCCGACGATGCTCTCATACACCCACGTCTCGCCGTACGGTTCGGATCCTTTGATGTTCGAGCGGGCCATCAGCGACCGCCCGCCCGGGCCGTCGATGATTCACCCGAGCGCGGCGATCCGCCGTCACCGGCGAGCGCCATATCGACGGCCTCGTCGAACGGAGTCAGCTCGACGTGGATAATCGATTCGATGCGGTCGTCGCGGACGACGACAGGGTTCCGGAGTCCGTCGATCAATGGACGTGCGACGGACGTCGGCACGTCGGTGACGAAGCCGACCCACAGCGATGAGAGCCGCGTCGAGAGCACCGGTACGGGCACGACGCTCGGGCGTCGGCCGCGTTTAGCCCCCACCTGAAGCAGGATCTCCCGGTACGTCAGTACGTCAGGGCCGCCGATCTCGTAGGTCTCGCCCGCCGTCTCGGGAACCGAGAGGACGCCGACGAGATACTCGATGGCGTCGTCGACGAAGATGGGCTGACACTTGGTGTCGACCCAGCGGGGCGTCACCATCACCGGCAGCCGCGAGGACAGTTGCCGGATCATCTCGAAACTGGCCGATCCCGATCCAATCAGGATGGCCGCCCGGAGCGTCGTGAGGTCGTAGGCCCCCGCTTCCAGGATCGACTCGACCTCGCGGCGCGAGCGGAGGTGCTCTGAGAGTCTGTCGCGCTCCTCGCCGAGACCACCGAGGTAGACGACGCGTTCGACGCCGTGCTCGGCGGCCGCCTCCGAGAAGTTCTCCGCGGCCCGCCGATCCCGCTCCTCGAAGTCGGCTCCCGAACGCATCGAGTGAACCAGATAGTACGCTGCTTCGACGTTCAGTGCGGCGTCGAAACTACCCGGCTCTAACAGATCGCCCTCGACGACGCGAACGTCGTCGGGCGCGTCGTAACCGCTGGCGTCGCGGACGAGCGTCGTCACGTCGTGGCCGGCATTGAGGAGCGCGGGGACAAGACGGCTGCCGACAAAGCCCGTCGCACCCGTTACGAGAACGTCCATAGCGGCCGAAAGGTCCCGAGGCTGTTAACGGTTCTCGCCGGGGAGCACCGGACCCGAGCGCGGTTCGGAGCGCCGCCTCGACGTCTCCGGGCGCTCGGGCGTCGAACGACGACGTGTCGGGTCGGACGCGGAACGCGGGGCTCCGACCCCGAGACGCGGCGGACAGCCGCGACGGTTGTGGTAACTCCGGCGACGTCCCGTTCGCGGGGTTCACCGGCGAGGGACCACGGCGATCGCCGTCAGTCCAGATCGTCGGGTTCGACCACGTCGGGGCCCACGGAGACGGCTGCAACGCGGTCGGCGATCGCATCGTGGAACGCGAGGCCGCCGAAGACGAGGACGGCGAGGATCGCGGAAACGACGAATTCGGGTATCATATATATGGCTATACACCACTATGTAAAGAACGCATCGCCGGCAGTCGGACCCGAGGCGGGCACCGTCGGTTCGGTATGTAGAGTATATATCGCCCTATATTACAACACAAAGGTATGTTCGAGTAGTTCCGATTATGCCCGATATCCAGCCAAACATACGCCTCATAGCAGTCTTCTTTTCATACCGCCCGAGAGTTGGGCGTGATGTCGCAGGAAACCGCAGAAAGGGGGAAGTCGTCCTCCTTCACGACCGACGTCGATCTGACGAACCTCGTGGTGATCGCGGGGCTCACAGCCGTACTGTTCGCAGGGGCACTGGCAATCGGTGAGGGCCTCGGAGAGATTCCGCCGGACATCGACTGGAAGGCGTTCTTCGTCGTGTACACGGTCATCGTGTTCGTGCCGTGGGGCACGCCGACCATCACCGCGGCCGTCGGCGCGACGATGGCGGAGGGCATCCTCGACTTCTTCGAGGGCCTCGAACCGGACGAGCCGTTCGGCTGGGCGGGCTACATCGTCGGGTTCACCATCGCCGGCTACTTTATGAAGGACCCGAGCGACACGGTCAAGCTCGCCATCGGCGCGGTGCTCGGCGGGTTCATCCAGTTCGCCATCGAGGGGCTGAGCCTGGTCCTCATCTCCGGTGACGCCCTCTCGGTGTACCTGACGTCACTCGCCGGCAACACCCTCACGCACGGGGTCATCCTCGGCGCGATTCCCCTGATTCCGGTCGTCAGCGCGCTCCAGGGCCGGATGGAACGGGTGCTCGCGCCGGCGGCACAGCAGTCCGAGTAACCGCGGTCCCCCCGTCTTTCATTCATACACCGTATGCCCACGAACCAGACAGACAGTGCGAGGGACGATGATCCGAGCTGAGGCGTTCACGTTCGCGTATCCGACCCGCGACGAGCCGGCGCTGACAGATCTCTCCTTCGAGATCGACGATGGCGAGGTCCTGGGCGTCGTCGGGCCGGTCGAGGGAGGCAAGACGACGCTCGCGATGGCGCTCGCGAGTTTTGCGCCGCAAAACACCGGCGGGAGCACCGAGGGATCCCTCACCGTCGCCGGCCGGGATCCCCGCGAGGCGACGGACAACACGGTCGCGATGGTGTTCGAAGACTACTCCGCACAGCTCACGCAGGTCCACGTCATCGACGAGGTGATCGCGCCGCTGGTGAACCGCGGGGTCTCCCGGTCGGCGGCGATCGAGCGCGCGCGCGGCCTGCTCGACGACGTCCGGCTGGGCGACGTCGAGGAGACGAAGTTCACGTGGGAACTCTCGGGCGGCCAACAACAGCGGCTCGCCATCGCCGCCGCCCTCGCGACAGATCCCGAGGTGATGATCTTCGACACGGCCACGGACATGCTCGACCCCGAGGGCCGGGACGACGTCGCGAACCTCATCGCGTCGCTCAAGGGCGACAAGACCCTGGTCGTGACGGAGAACGATCCCGACGCGCTCGTGGGGATCGCCGATCAGCTGCTCGTCCTCGAGGGGGGCGAGCAGATCGCGTTCGGTCCCGCCGACGACCTCCTCCGGGACATCGACCTCCTCGAAGGGATCGGAGTGGCCCCGCCCGTGTGTACTCGCATCGCTCGTGAGATCGGCCTCTCCGGGTCGCCTCTCACCCCGGGAGAGTTCCTCACCGCCCTCGAGACGCACGACTCCGATCTGCCCCAGAGCGATAGTGGTTCGGAGAGCGCTTCCGCCGAATCGGCGGGCTTCGGGGAGCCCCTCATCGGGACGGACGGGATGGAGCACGACGGCGCGGTCGAGGGAGAGACCGCCTCCGAACTCGGGGAGCCGCTGCTCCGCGCGGACGACGTGTGGTATCAGTACTCCTCGGAGTCGGTTGCCGTAGAGGACGTCGCGTTCTCCGTTCGCGAGGGCGAGGTACACGCGGTTATCGGGGGCAACGGCGCCGGAAAGACCACGTTCACCAAGCTGCTCGTGGGGCTGTTCGAGCCCGACGAGGGCCGTATGCACGTCAACGGCGAATCCACCGACGGCCGGACTGCACGCGAGATCGCGGAATCGGTCGGGATCGCGCTCCAGAACCCGGACGAGCAGCTGTCCGAACAGACCGTCGAGCAGGAGATCCGCTTCCCGCTCGAGAAGCGTCGGTACGAACGGAGGGGCCTGCTGGGCCTCTCGAAGCGTGAGCGCTACGATGAGGCCTTCATCGAGGAGCGAGTCTCGGAGGTGTGCGACATCGTCGGCATCTCCGAGGACATCCTCCGGGAGGATCCGATGTTCCTGCCTCGTGGCGTGCGCCGACAGGTGACGATGGCGACCGCGCTCGCCCCGGACCCGGACGTGTTAGTGCTCGACGAACCCGTCGCGGGCGTCGATGCGACCGCCCGCAGGCACGTGACGCGGGCGATCGAGCGACTGCGCAGTCAGGGGAAGGGGATCGTCGTCATCGACCACGACATGGACTTCGTCTGCGAGATCGCCGACACGGTCACCGTCCTCAACGAGGGAAGCGTGGCGGTACAGGGGCCGACCCACGAGGTGTTCGCCGCCGACAACTGGGAGTGGTTGGCGAGTCACTACATGCGCCCGCCCAGGGCGGCCCAGCTCGCCCGGCGGGTCGGCGTCGACGCGCTCACCGCCGACGAATTCATCGCGGCGTTCGGCCCGAAGCTGGAGGTGTCGCAATGAAGCGGCGGGTCCCGGTCATTTACAACGACGTCGACACGTGGTTCCACCGCCGCGATCCGCGGGCGAAGCTCGCCGTGTTCGTGTTGATGCTGCTGTACCTGTACGCCGCACCGACCTGGGAGTGGATGCTGGCGATGGTGGTCGTCGGCCTCGGGTTGGCGGTCGCTGCGAGAGTCCCGCCGCTCTGGATCGGTGCCCTCCTGGCCCTCCAGATCCCGAACGTCCTCGGGATACTCGCGTTCCCGGCCATACAGCGGATGGTGACGGGCGGGAGCGCGTTCGGCGGCAACTTCGATTTCGGACTGAAGCTCGCGCTCTCCTGGCAGGCCGCGCTGTTGATCAGCGCGAGCCTGTTCACGACGATGGAGTTGACCGAGATCACCGACGGGCTCCGCGGGCTGGGCGTGCCGGAGCTCGTCTGCTTCACGCTCGAGTACGTCCTGCTGCTGTTCTACATCACGATCAGCGACCTGTTCCGCATCATAGACGGCATGAAGGTGAAGGGCCTCCCGATCGAGACGAAGAACCCGATCAAGTTCGCGCTGAACGCCCCGAGTCTGGCGGTACCGATGTTCATGTCGGTGCTCCAGCGCTCCAATACGATGATGTCAGTGCTGACGATGCGGGGGTACTCGTTCTCGAACAGGGACCGCGAGCTCCGTCACGAACTGCAGTTCGACGCCGGCGACGCCCTCCTGTTCGGAGCCGGAGTGGTCGTCCTCGGCGGGACCCTCGCCGCCAATTTCGGACTCATCACCGTTCCCGTCCTGCCCTCGCCCACTCCCTGAGTATGACCGACAACACTGAATCCGTCACGACTTCGACCGACGAAGATTCGGTTGGAATGATCGATCCGAGCACGGCAGAGGGCCGGAGCCAGTTGCTCCTGTTCGGGGGCCTGGCGTGTCTCGCCGTCGGACACCTGATCGAGCTGTCGGTACTCGCGTGGAGCGGCGCCGGGATCGTCACCGTCGCGTTCGTCCTCAACACCGCCGGGAAGATCGTCCACTACCGAGACCTTCCGATCCCGTCGCGAGACCAACTGATACTGTCGGCGACGTGGTCGCTGCTCGCGGTGATCGTCGTCGGACTGCTGGTGAACTTCGCGCACACGCGGTTCGGCTCCGGTGACGGCGCGTACTTCTGGTCGATGGCCGTTGCCGGTGTCGGCTTCGGGTTGTTGCATATGGCAGCACAGTCGAAGTACCTCCCCGAGAGCGAGGTAAAAGCGAAATAGCACCGACGAGACGCTATGGAAACACGGAAGATTCAGAAAGTCAGCGGCGGGACGTTCACCGTCTCGCTGCCCCGGGAGTGGGCACAGGCAGAGGGCATCAGCCAGGGAGACGTCGTCGACCTTCATACGCATCTCGATGGGGTGCTCGTCGTGCAGACGCGAGACCGGGAGGTGGACCCGACCGGAGAGGTCACGGTCGAACTCCGCGGTGCCGATCCCGACAGCGTCCGACAGTCCCTGTGGGCGGCCTACACCGCGGGCTACACCGACATAACGCTCACGGCGCGGGACGCATTCGATAGCTCGCAGCGAACCGCCGCCAACGAGGCGGTTGGCGTCCTGTCGGGAGCGACCGTTACCAGCGCGACCGACGGGGAGATATCGATCCGGGTGCTCCTCGATTCCGAGGAGATTTCGGTACCGCAGTTGGTACGACAGCTCTCGTTCCTCACCACGTCGATGCACGAGGAGGCGATGGCTGCTGTGGCCGACGACACGACGACCCACGACCTCGCCGATCGCGACGATCAAGCGGACCGGCTGTTCGCGCTGACCGAGCGCTCGTTCGTACTGGCACTCTCCCGACTCAGCGAAGTGGACTCGCTCGGATCGACGCGCCCGGAGCTGTTCGACCTCTGGTCTACGGCTCGAAACCTAGAGCGCGTCGCCGACCACGCAGAGCGCATCGGTCGGATCGCTCGCGAGGCCGATCAGATTCCGGCGAGCGATCGCGTCTCCGAGCTCCGGCGGCTCGCAGAGCGATCGCGGAACATCGTCGGAGACGCAGTGAGTGGAATCGTCGACGACGTGGGGACCGAGCGGGTACGCGGGGCGCTCCAGCGCCGGGCGCGAGTCCGCGAAGAGATAGCGGAGTTAGACCGGCGCCTGTTCAGGGACGCGACGGGCGAGTATCGGCTCGCGCGGATCCTCTACAGCATCCAGCGGACCGCCGAACACGGTGGTAACATCGCGGAGCTGGGGTTACAGCGGGCCATTCGGCGCGGAGACGGGATCTCGCTGGACTGGGGCGGAGACACGGTGGGGCGCCTCGACCGGCCGGATGCGAACCCATCCGCCGAAGACTAGTTCCCGACCCGATCTGCTCGCTCACGGGCCGTGAGCGTCCGCGTCGGTGACGCCTCCGTCGGGAGCGGTCAGCAGCGTCTGGGCTCCGTGCTCGCATTCCGCCCGCGAGCCCGGCGTTCAGGACTCGTCGAGCGCGTCCCAGCCGGGCGTCTCCGGCGCGCCGCGGGCGACCTCGACGTCGTCGCCCGACGGCGGATCGGACGCGCGCGCTCCGACCTCGCTCGCGGCGTCGGCCCACGCCTCGATCGCGCGGCCGACCCACGAGTCGGCGTCGAGGACGTCGGCGGTGGCGGCCGCGGCGCGGTCCTCGTCGACCGCGAGCGAGCCCGGTCGGGAGCCCGCGGCGACGCCGACGAACGCGGCCCGGTCGGTGGCGGTGAGGCCGTCGTTCGAGAGCCGGGCGACGATGCCGGAGAGTTCTTCGGGCTGGGGGTATGCGAACACCTTCGCACCGATCGCCTGTGGACCGAGCAGCGGCCCGTTGTCTCCCTCAGGTTCGTCGTTGAGGAGGCGGTCGCCGCCGAACTCGCGTTCGACGCGCTCGCACTCCGTTTCGACGTCGAGATCGAGGTTTCGGCTGGGGTAGGTCGCGCACTCGTCGGGGTACAGATCCCCGCCGTGAATCCGACACTGGAGCGTCTCGGGGTCGAGAAAGGCACAGGTGTCGAGCCAGCGTTCCTCGGTCCCGAAGGGGGCCACCGGCTTGGGGGTCTTCCGGAGTCCGACGAAGAACGCCGGTCGGCCGTCGATCGCCGCGAGGCGGACGCCGTCGACGACGACCCCCAACGTGTCCTCGTCGACGCGCCAGAGTCGCGGCCTGAGGACGTCACCGAGGCCCCGCTCGACGAACTGGGCGACTTCATCGCGGGTCAGCGGGACGAAGTTGTAGACGTCGTCGAGCGGTTCGCCGGGGCCGCGATGCTCGTGGTCCAGCGGCGCTTCGGCGATCGATCGCCAATCGAGGCAACAACCCGCACAGCCCTCGCAGTTCAGTTCCATCGGCGCTCACCCCTCCGGAGTGTGTGTCGGGCCCGATGCGTCGGCACCGAGAAGCACACTCACGACCGAATCCGTCCCCTCGCGCATCACGATCACGTCCGCCTCGGCGGAGCGTTCGACGACATCCCGGATCGGCGTCGCCGCCACCGACGTCTCTGCGACGGGCCGCTCGCCTTCACCCTCCGGGGTCGAGACGGCCTCCCTCCTCGGTGTCTCCCTGTGTCGGTTCTCGCCGCTGGTGACCGCATCTTCGGCGGGAGTTGTCATCGTACGTGAAAAATCAACGCCCGGGGAAATAGAATGTGGGGGTAACCCGTCAGACGACGTTGGCGCCGGAGTACGTTTGTCCCTCCGGGCCCTCGTTCCAGTATGACGAGCGAACCGTGCGAGGCTTGCGGCCGGTCCGTCCGGATCGCCGGCGGCATCGGCGACTTCTGGTCGTTCGAGACCGACACCACCGGCGGGATGACGCTCGAACTCGCCGACGGCGGGGAGTACTTTCTCTGTTTCGACTGCATCGATCGCTTGCCGGAGGATCGAGACGTGACGACCGAGGACGTCGAGTCGCTGTGAAACGGCGGTGGGGGTCGCCGCCGAGTCGGCAGCGGCCCACCGGTCAGTCGGGTGGCGCTTCGGCACCGATGACGCCGGCGAGGTTGTCGAGTTCGCCGGCCAGCAGCACCGCGAGGTCGTCACGAGGTCCGTACTCACTAGCCGCTCGGCCGTCATCTCGTCGGGACCGAGTCCGTCCGCGGCGACCCGGACCGCGACGTCGCGGTCAGTCACAATCCCGACCGGCTCTTCGCCCTCGACCACGACGACGCTCCCGACGCCGTTCTCGCCCATCATCGACGCGATGTCGGTAGCCGACGCGTCCGGGGAAGCTATCACGACTTCGTCGCGCATTACCTCAGAGACGGTCATCTCTGGCATCTCCACTAGCGAGGTGAACGCAGCGATGGACAAACGGCGTACGTGCTTCTCGACAGACGAACACTACCTGCCGGGCACCGGTCAGAACCGCTCGCGTCTGAAGATTTTTATCCGAGTACGGCACAGGATCGGTGTGGACCCCGATCGGATCCCCGACTCGTTTCCGGCCCCGAGTTTTCGCGGCGCACAGGAACAAGCGCTCGCGGACATCCGCGACGCCTTCTCGGCCGGAAACGACGTCGTCCTTGTGCGCGCGCCGACCGGGAGCGGCAAGTCACTCCTCGCGCGCTCTGTGGCCGGCGCGGCCGCGACCACCGACGAGGTCACGCCCGCCCAGGCGACTGGCGCCTACTACACGACGCCGCAGGTCTCCCAACTCGACGACGTCGCCGAGGACCCGCTGCTCGACGACCTCAACGTCATCAGAGGGAAGTCGAACTACACCTGCATCCTGAACGGTGAGACCGACACGCCGGTCGACCGCGCGCCGTGCGCTCGGCAGTCTGGGTTCGACTGCTCGGTCCGCCACCGGTGTCCGTACTTCTCCGACCGTGCGATCGCGTCGAACCGACGGATCGCCGCGATGACGCTGGCGTACTTTATGCAGACCGCGGGCTCCGACGTGTTCCGCAAGCGGGACGTGGTGGTGATCGACGAGGCACACGGGCTCGCGGCGTGGGCTGAGATGTACGCGACGGTCGATCTGAACCCCCAGACGGTGCCTGTCTGGGACGACGTGGGCGTCCCGGATGTCGCCGCCAACGGCGACCCGCTGGAGCGAACGGTCCGCTTCGCTGAGACGCTCACAGGGGTCTGTGAGCGTGCGACGGACGAACTCTTCGGGCAGGCAGAACTGACGCCAGCGGAGGCTGCCCGCCGCGACCGCCTCCAGGAACTCCGCTCGGAATTACAGTGGTTCGTCGAGGACTACCGGAACCCCGAGAGCCCGACCACCTGGGTCGTCGACCAGCCGGACGGCGAGGGCGGCGCACTCACGATCAAGCCGCTGGATCCGGCCAGATACCTCCATCACACGGTCTGGGACCGCGGTAACAAGTTCGCGCTGCTGTCGGCGACGATCCTCGACAAGGCCGCGTTCTGCCGCGGCGTGGGTCTGGACCCCACGAACGTCGCCCTGGTCGACGTTGGGCACACCTTCCCGGTCGAGAACCGCCCGCTGTACGACGTGACCCAGGGGAAGATGACCTACGACGAACGTGACGAGACGCTGCCGAAGGTCGCCCGCGCGCTCGTCCGGATTATGGCGAAGCACCCCGAGCAAAAAGGGCTGATCCACTGTCACTCCTACGCGATCCAGTCCGAACTCCGGACGCGACTCGCCCGGTTCGGCCTCGGCGGTCGCGTCCGTACTCACGACCGCGAGGACCGCGACGCCACGCTCGAATCCTGGAAGACCACCGACGATCCCGACGTCTTCCTCTCGGTGAAGATGGAGGAGGCGCTCGACCTCTCGGGCGATCTCTGTCGGTGGCAGGTCGTCTGCAAGGCCCCGTATCTCAACACCAACGACTCGCGCGTCGCCCGCCGACTGGAGAAGGGCCAGTGGTCGTGGTACCGGCGCGCCGCCCTCCGGACGGTGATTCAGGCGTGCGGGCGGGTGGTCCGCGCGCCCGACGACTACGGCGCGACGTACCTCGCCGACTCGTCGCTGCTCGACCTGTTCGAGCGGACGCGCGACGCGATGCCGCCGTGGTTCTGCGACCAGGTCGATCGACTCTCCACGCCGGACCTCCCCGGGTTCGACCAGAGCGCGGCCAGTGGCCGGACGAACGCGGGACGTTCTGGAGGGAGGGAGCGCCGTTCCGACGGCCGGGACTCGAACGGGAGGGGCGGCGACGCGGGATCGACGGCCACCCGGTCGACGTCACGATCCGGCGGTTCCACTCGGTCGTCCGGAGGGCGATCCACCGGCTGCGACGACGGCGACGACAGCGACTCGGACCACCCGCTGTCGGACGTTTGGGGCGACAAATAGTGGGGGCGTAGCTGCAACAGTTAATTACGTCCCGACGGTGGCAGACGTATGCGGCAGCGCCCCCGTGATGCACTCGAGTCGCTGCTCGTCGGCATCGGCGTCGCCGCCGGGCTCGCTCGCCTCACCGGTCGCTTTAGCGTCGCGTTTACGACCGGACTGTGCTGGACCGTCGGCGTGACCCTCTTCGTTCGACACCGGTATCCGACGTACATCACCGGTGAGGAGTGGGTCGACAAGCGCTGGACGGGACTCGCCGTCGGCGTGCTCACCTTCGCGGCTCTCCTCGGTGTCGCGCCGATGCTGCCGGTCACGGACGAACTCCGCTTCGCGCTCGGCCTCCTCGTGCTCGGTGTCGGCTTCACCGCGTGCACGGCGGGGACGCTCGCCGTCTTCGAACGGACAGAACTCGATCCGTCGGCGACCGATCCGATCCCGGACGCGGGGGACAACTGACTGTTACTCGCTGGATCCGAGACGCTCGATCGGTCTCAGAACAGTAGTACTGCCCCGTAGGCGACCGACGATCCGATCATCAGAACGACGAGGATAATAGCGAGAATCTGCTGACGATCCATACTCAGGGTAGCAACCCCACTGATTCAATTCTTTCGCTGGCCGGCGACGGAGCGACAGATGCGGACTGTGGAAGTACACGGGAATCGCAAGAATTGCGAAACGAATACATAATGAACATTAATACATATTTATAGGAAGGTATTGGATTAGAATAAAATACTAATATATTATTTTCTGTCGAATATCTCTACGTATATGATACACTTTCTCACAGAATATTTAACACCTCTAACCGCATTTTAGTAGTCGAACCGCAATGTATACTCACGGGCTGAAGACGGCGATGACCCTGTACCAGAACGGCACACTGACCCTCTCACAGGCCGCGGCCCACGCGGGTCGCTCGCCGGACGCGTTCGTAACGGCGCTCGAGCGCCACGGGATCACGGTTCGTGAGAATCAATTTCGGTCGGAAACCGCCGACCGACCGACGCACGCCGACTGAACGCCCGGTCGGTCCCTTTCGTCGCTACGTCGACCCGTCAGTCTCGACTGCGTCGCCGGGGAGAACGTGCAGACCTGCCCGACTCTTAAGCACGGGCACCATTTCGGCCCCGCTGTCGACGTACGACGGCCGCGCAATCGTCTTCGACTCGTAGGTCTCGGGGTCGAGAACCTGAACCGCGTACTCGTCTTCGATTGCGACGACAGTCGTCTTCTCGGCGTCTTCGACCGTCCCGAGACGCCGGGCGTCGGGCGTCTCGCCGTCTTCGAACGACGCCTCGTAGGGTTCACCCGTCGTGAGTAAGACGCCTTTCAGGTTCCCGCGAACGCTTCTGACCAGCACGGGGTCCTCGTCGGCTGGTTCGATCACGTCGCCGGGCGTGAACTTCGGGAGACGGACGGCGTAGGTGACCCGATAGACCTCGTTACCGTCGCTGTCCTCGGTCACGAGCGTCGGGTACTCTTCGACGCCGCCGCCGAGTTCGCGGATAATCCGCTTTGCGATCCCGGCCCCCATCTGATTCGTCGATATCTTGATGTCTGTTCCGTCGTCTTTCTCCTCGATTTCGGAGATGAAGGCGTTGCGGTCGCCGGTCGCTTCCCGCTCGGCGATGTACGCCTCGGCGATCTCCACCGCGCGCGATTCCTCCTCGCCCGACGGGGTTCGATCCTCGGCGCGGACCTGGACGATGCTGGCGTAGTAGCCGCCGGCGATCCGCCCGCAGCGGTCGCAGGTCTGCCGGGAGATCAAGACCGGCACCGTCACCTGCTCCTCGCGGTAGGTGTTGCGGACGACCCCGGCGAAAGTGCAGTGCATCCGGATGGTGTTCTCGTCGACCTGTTCGGGTTCGACGCCCCAGCGGACGTCCTCCGCCTTCAGGTGGACCCCCAGTGCCTCCGTTACCTGCTCGACTGCGACGTCGGTGTAGTCGCGCGCGCCGACGTCCACCCAGCGGTTGCCCTGGTGGACCGCCCCACACTGCGAGCAGACGCGGACCTCGATCCGCTCGGGGGCGTCGACGAGGTCGAAATCCTCGAAGTAACAGTCGTCACAGAGGACGGCGTCGCGCTCGCGGGGTTCGCCGGGGAGCGGTTCCTCGCGCGCCGGCACCGGATCCCCACACCGCGGGCAGAAATCTCCCGAACTCATCGATCTCAGTAGACGACCGAGGCGGTTAAGCGCGACGAAGCGACGGCACGCACCCCCCCACTGGCGACCCGTCTGCAACATCGTTTATACTCGCGAGACCATAGGGCCAGTATGGAATGGAAAGCAGACTGGGGACTCAGGAGCCGAATGGTCCTGACGATGTTCCTCCTTTTCGCTCTCTACATCGCGTTCGTGGGAGCGCTGTGGTGGACGAACTCGTTCGTCTTCCTCCCGCTGATGGGCGTGTTTGTTCTCGCACAGTTCCTCTTCAGCGACAAGCTTGCGCTGTACAGTATGGGCGCATCGGAGGTCACAGAGGAGGAGTATCCGGAACTTCACGCGACGATCTCGCGGCTCAGCCAGCAGGCCGACCTGCCGAAGCCGACGGTAGCCGTCGCCGACTCGCGGGTTCCGAATGCCTTCGCCGCCGGTCGTTCGCAGACGAACGCAACCGTCTGCGTGACGACGGGACTTCTCCAGACGCTCGATCGCGACGAGCTTGAAGGAGTCATCGCGCACGAACTCGCGCACGTGAAGAACCGCGACGTTATGGTGATGACGATCGCGTCGTTCCTTTCGACGGTCGCGTTTATGATCGTCCGGATGGGCTTCTGGTTCGGCGGCGGCCGCGAGCGCCAGGGCGGCGGCGGCATCATCGTCGCTATCGTCGCCTCGCTACTCGTCTGGATCATCTCGTTCTTCCTGATCCGAGCGCTCTCGCGGTACCGCGAGTTCGCCGCCGACCGCGGCGGTGCGCTCATTACCGGCAAGCCCTCGGCGCTGGCGTCGGCGCTGCTCTCGATTGACGGCCGGATGGATCGCGTACCCGACGACGACCTCCGCGAGCAGTCGGAGATGAACGCGTTCTTCATCGTCCCGCTGAAGAGCGACTTCATCGGGAAGCTGTTCAGCACCCACCCTGCCACCGAAACGCGCGTCGAGCGCCTCCGCGAACTCGAACGTGAGATGGAGACTCGCTGATGGGACTCCTCGATACGATCCGGGCCGTCATCGGCACGAGCGCCGAAGCCGACGCGACGCGTGATGCCGACCCCGAGGACCTCTTCGGGATGAGCACCGCCTACGTTACGATGGAGGCCGACCTCGGCCTCAACCCGATCGGCGCGGCGGCGCTCTGCTTCTCCGGCGTCGACAGCACGGACTTCGAGGAAACCGTCGGGGAAGTCGAAGCCATCCTCCGTGCCGGCGAAGAGGAGACGGGGACCGAGTTCGACGTCCGTGAGGACAGCCACGGTTGGGAGTGGGTCGTCCTCCGCGACAACGACCCCGAGGATCTCGTGACGTCGATCCACTTCGCGGCCGACGAGTTCGTCGAGCGGGGCTACGGCTCCCGACTGCTCGCGGCCGTGTTCGGCTTCGAGCGGCCGAGCGACGGCGACCGCGCGTACTGGATCTACTCGTTCCGTCGCGGGGCGTACTATCCCTTCGCGCCCGAGCGGGGCAAGGATCGAAACCAACAACTCGAGTTCAAACTCGAATCCGTTCTCGACGGCGAACTAACGCTCGAAGACGACGAGTCCTACTGGTACCCGATGTGGCCCGACCGCAGCGGCGGCCACCCTTGGGAGTGAGTGCTGCGGTCGCGCGTGCGTCCTCTCTTGGGATGAACGCTGCAGTCGCTCACCTGTCTACCCGTAGCGCGCTCGTCGAACGCTGAAATGGCCCCTTGACCGTTCGCGGTCTATATACCGGTGGACGAGGAACACCGTAACGATGCCCTCCAACACACAGCGGGCAACCAGACGTCGGCTCGTCGCGTCTGTGGCGGCCGCGCTGGGCCTGACTGCGCTTGCCGGGTGTGGTAGCGGTACCTCCAGTTCCGGTGTTTCTCGGTCCTCTCGCGAGGGGCCCGGAGTTACTCCACCCGAAGACGCACTAGTTAATCCACCACACGTCAGGCTCCGCGGATCCGCGACGGAGCCGAACGTCGTGAGCGAGAC